>CAJCHQ010001072.1 GCA_903970295.1 Bryobacterales bacterium | reverse complement strand
TTTACTGAGAGTTCGTTTTGTCTTACGCAGCTTTTTTTGTTTTTCTGTATCTTACACGAGCTATTTCTCGCGTATTTGAATAAATCGGAAGGGCAGAAATGCGGTGCTGCTGATTGTGCTTATGTGAGAGTCAGCGACTCTCCATATCTGGCTGCGAGGAATGGGCTGAGGCTGAGAAAAGATCCGCGCGCTTGGGCAGGAGATGACCACAATGGGGACGCTCAACAGAAACCTGTGTATCAGCGTGGGATGAGTTCCAATGCAAGTGCGGCAGATGCGCTGAGGAACACTGCGATTGTGGAAGACTTGCTCACTACCTCACCGCGATGGAGAAGCCACCAAATAAATTCCCCGTCGCAAATCAGCCAATTCCTATATGACTCAAGCTTAGACGATACTGTCCAATGAGTCACCATTCGGCGGTGCAACTCAGTGCTGCAAATGACCTCGCACGGTGTTCCGCTGTTATAAGGACCCTTCCAGTAAAAGAAGTCCACATACATCTGTCCGCCAAACCCGAGCAATCCTCCCAACACGACGGCACTCATAACAACTCTCTTCCAGTCCACACGACATCTCCGATACTCAGATCCATCCTGCTCGGGTTGGTGACTCGTGGCAGATATTGTGCGGGATACCTTAGTAGAGCCATCCAGAAGCCTCCACAACGAACACTAATTTGCTCGCCTATTTCTTTCTTGAGCAGTTTCTGTCACGATCTGCGGGCTGCGCTTGAGTTTCGCCGCCCTATCTCACCTGAAGTCGCAAAGCTTCTCTATCGATTTTGAGCATAGCCGCCGCCACCACCGGTTCTGAGTTTTCATAGCGCGTGATCATCTTTTGGGCGCCCGTATGTATGGCCTTTGCGCGGATAATTTCGAAGTTCCTAATATGATCACGCCCGTGCACCATCCCTGTTCTGTGAGTTGGCACATGCAATCTTTCTTTATGACCGCCAGCAAATGTCACTTCTGCTTCGACG
Source organism: Bryobacterales bacterium (assembly GCA_903970295.1). Next base: position 3,990 of record CAJCHQ010001072.1, on the reverse strand, counting down.
GAAGCGGCGCAGTTGAGTCCGGACTTTAGAACAATCCCAGTGAGATCTAATGATTGTTCCAACGTCCACGCGTCTACGATAGCTTGCCCTAGATATAGCCTGTCTTTGGGAATAACGATCGCTTCACCTCTGGTGATTCCTCCCCGCAGTGGTAGCAACTGTCTAAGAAACTCTCTGTAAACCAGGAAACAGTATTCACATATCTCGGTAAGGCTATCAGCTGACTCATCCTCCGTGAAAATGAATATGGAATCCGAAAAGACTGCGACTTCCATGATGTGCGGAAAATCGCGAACAAGTGTTCCCTTTAAGGGCATCCCGTTAAGAGTATGACCAGCTTTGCGATCAGCAACAAATCGAGCCGATTCTTGCATATTCCTGGCAATTTTTATAGCAGCAGAATAAGCATTGGCGAGCCCCAGCAGGTCGGATTCGAGCGCTTTACTAAACCCAAGAACGTCCAAGCAGGCAACATAACGACGAGGAACTCCATTGGTCATAATCGACACCACCTGATTTGAGTGACCAAGTATATATCCCTGGCAACCAATCTTCTATCACCCAAAGTCTCTTTGAACGCTTGGCTAGGACTATGCTATTTTTGTCGCCATGTCACGCGCACCTTTGCTACTTCTCTCGTTCTTGTTACTGTCGGTTTCGGCTGTATATGCATTTCCCCAAGGCTCCTGTTTTTTCTCAGCTAAGTGGAGATGGCAGCCCGGCCCATGTCGAGGAGTTCAAGAAACGTGGCTTCCACAGCCTTTGGCTATCCGTTGATTACGAGAAGGTTGATCCCATTACAAAAGAAGAAAGCCCGGATGTTTTGATGAAGCAGGCAATGCGCAAGTTCTGGCTTCCCGGCTTGCGGCTGTCGGCATTGATGTGCGCGTGGCTTACACTCCTAATGCCTTCTTCCCACACTTAACGGTCAACATAACCCGAAACGCATCCACGCAAGCAACCAGGTTCGAAGCGCGGCTCGTGCATTTTCCCGACGCGGAGGATTCCGAAAACGAAGAGACGCTCTGGGAATGGGGCAAAGAGCAAGAGACAACAGGCGAACAGAATATAAGCGACGTTTTGGATCAGATGGTCGACGGCTTTCTGAGGCGGTTCAAGAGCTGCATACGAAAAACTACTTTGCCTTGATCCACCGATACACGGGCGATCTCTTGCCAGACGTCACGCATGTGTAAGTGGCGGCCGGGTCGCGCTCGTAGATGCTCCGCCCGTTATCATCAAACGAAGTGCCTGAGCTGTAACTCTTGCAAATGCAGTGCACCGTCTTTGCACACCACTTCCGTGTCTGGCGGCAATTCGTTTGGCTGCGAGTCGGGAAGGTGGTTGAGCAACCTACAGGGAACACTTTTGCGCTTGAGCACCCAGCGCCTGATCATACCGAGCTTTGTTCTTCCAAGCGTTGATAAAAACTTTCGGAACGTTCGCAGCAACCTCGTGATCTTGAAGCCGTATGAACTTCGCTACCTCATCTGGCACCGCAGTAAGGCGGCTACCGGTGGACAACCTCTGTACCGCATCGCGTGGGCGCACTATGTCCCCGCCGGCAATCTTCAGAAGCGACGGTTTCTTGCTTTTGTTGAAGACACTATCGTCGCTGACAAAGAGTCCACCGCCATAAAAGATGTGCGTCCAAAAGGCCAATGTATCGCATTTATGATTCAACCAGTCGCCTAATTTGGCTTTTTTCTGCTCGTCATTCAACAGCTTATTCGCGTTAACTACTGCCTCGAATACGGAATACTCAAAAGGTAGCGTCGGCCACAGTATTTGATGAACTTCTCGATCAAGCAGTATTGTGGCGGAACCACCCAGCAAACATTTGTCAAAGAATGCGACATCGAGGTAGCAAAGCGGCAGGATTAGTTCTGCTTGTCTGAGGCCCACTTCATGAAGGCGCTGCTCGAAGAGATTGAAATTTCGTGTCCGGTTCGGATCAACTGCAAATGTTGTTTTCTTCCTAGGCCTTTCGGACGCGCTGATTGCGCAGACCTGGAGTCGAATATCGCCCCGTTCGTGCAGTTCAATTAACTCGCGCCAATGCGGCGCCGTACTCTCATTTTCTTCGAGCGCGATTAGACAGTTGGAATCGACCGTTACCTTAGGGACCATCGATTAGACCGGTTGTGCGGACGGGGCAGGTTCTGTCGAATGAACCTCGATCTTTAATAGACAGTAACAGCGGCCTGTCGCAGGAGATTGCATTTCTTCTGCTTGAACCAGAACCCCTTTAAACTTCTGCCAGTAACCGAGGATTGGTTCGAAAAGTTCGAATCGCTGCACGTCCGCAGTTGCCACCAGAGCGTGGCCGCTACTAACGGCCAATTCGATAGTCTCCCCCGCCAATGGTGTTGAAATTCCTATGTAGTGCGTTTCGACGGGCACCAACTTATCCGCGATCCTAAGCTGAATTTGTCTCATCCTGACTATCCATTGTCCGTCGGTAACTTTGTCCCGAGCGTTGCCCTTATCAACCCCGCAAACCTGATCCTACTGCACTATTGATCGATTTGCGACCAAAGTCAAGAGTCACTACGCGTGGTGCTAAACAAAACGTCAGATAAACACAATTGTATATCTTACGGCTATCTGCGAATGCCCTCTGTGACTACTAGCGCATGTAATCTAAGTGGCAAGGTGTGTATCTTGCTACTTATGGTCATTTTCCGCTATCCCTGTGCCTCGTGTCCTCTTGCCTCGCAGTAGTGGCGTTTGCTAAACGCACCGCGGGCTGGCACAAATGCGCATTCCCCACAAACGAGATTTCTGGAAACGATGCTTGGAATGGTGTGGACAAAACTGTGCGGAATAATTCGGAAAAGCTTCGCGACACAAATCGCCACGCCACATTCCTCCAACACATTAAATCGGCTAGAAAACGCTCTGGGTCATCTTGATCCTGACCTGGCGTCAGGTTCTATAATACTCTGCAGGTGAACGGACATGGCTTTAAAAGTCGGTGAACTTGCCAAACAGAGTAGAATTTCTGTCAGGACACTTCACCATTACGACAAAATCGGTTTAGTAATCCCGTCCTTGCGAAACAAGGCTGGACACCGCCTTTACGCGGACGCAGACATCACGCGATTGAAAAACGTCATCTTGCTTCGCTCGCTAGCATTCTCGCTTGAGAACATACGAAATTTTTTGAATAACCCGGCTTCGTCGCCAGTTCAACTTCTAGAAATGCACACCAACTTAATCAGAGATGAGTTAGCGGTGCGCCAGAGTCTGCTTACAAAACTCGAGAAACTGGCTGAAGGCATGAGTAAGGGGCAAAATCCCACAGTGGAGCAGTTGCTAATGGAGGGGATGCACATGTTAGACGAATATTACTGCGAAAATGAGCGGTCATTTAAGACTCTCTTTCCGCTCCCGCCCGAAGAAGAAAAGCGAGTACGGTCTATTCACAGTCATTTCAATGCGCACATGGCAATCACAAACCATACCGGACGCAATCTTAAACTCTTTTGGTTAGATTTCGATGGACAGAGACAGGACGCAAGCTCTCTGCTCTCTTTCGGTCGCATGTCAATTCAAACGTATTCGACGCATCCATTTCTTGTCACCGAAGAGAACGGTTCGCCTCTATCGATTTTTCTTTCTGAGTCCGGTCAGTGCGTAGCTTATGTTGGCGATAGTGAGGACAAGGCAGCCAGCCACTTTAATGCGTGTCCAAATCTTTTGGAACCGATGCCTCTAGGTCTGGAGGTTAACCTTCGTTCAACAGACGGCGATGTTCCGGTGTCAGTTCTATTTGTAAATGACAGCGATGAAGATCTGAGGTTGTTGTGGCTTGACTATTCAGGACGCCGTACCGACCGCGGATGCCTGCCCGCAAAAGGAAGCAAGCAAGTATTGACCTTCGCCACTCACCCTTTTGTGGTCCGTGAAGCAGCTCGAGATAGAGCTCGGTCGCGAGCCAACATTTCATTACGGCCCTCGCGTCATCGATATCGACGTTCTTTTCTA
>CAJCHQ010001071.1 GCA_903970295.1 Bryobacterales bacterium | reverse complement strand
GACCATTATCTGAAAGCACTGCACGATTACCAGGAATTACATGCGGAGTCTGCCGTTAACAACACATATTTGCAGCTTGCCAGCGTGCCCGGTGAAGACGCACAAGCATCACTGGGATACTCGGACAAGGCAGTGGTTTATTTCAAAAGGGTGAAGGACTACAGCAACCTCGGTAGCGCTTATTTCGCAAAAGCTGTAATTGACACTGGCTTGAAACAGCCGAAGAAAGCGATCGAAGACTACAAGTTGTGCCTTGAGGCGATGAAGAAGGTGCCGAACATGGATGACTTCAATGCTCGTACTTACATAGCTTTAGCCAACCTGTGCATAAAAGAGAATCAAAGGGCGCAAGCGGCGGTGTCTTTCGACAAAGCCGTCGCTTTATTGCAAACGCTGCCAAACGAGAGCGAACTGCTCAAAGGTACACGCAAGAGACAGCAAAAAAACCTTACAGAGCTGAGGAAGAGCGAGGGCAACGGAGTCAGCCGCACTGATCGGGCGCGCGACGCTCTCGAGTTTATTCGCTGAGCAGAGAAGAAACCTCATGCCATTGCAGATGGTGGCACGGCGCTACTGCTACATCAAGCAGTAGCGGGCGAAAACCCGGATAATGCATACGAAGGCTGGTCCGGCGATGTTAATCGACAGCTCGATCCGCACGCTGACTTGACTTAATCTTTTCTGATCAACGCTTGGATTTGACAAGCAAATCGGAAATCAAGATCCGGAAACGATCTCCAGCTCTTTTTTCTCGGACAGGGATAGTTGCGAAGCGTGATACTGAATACGGTATCACATTCGGTATTAAAGAGTTGAAGAAACCTCGTAATTGGCTGAGAATGCTAGTTCTCACACAAAACAAACGCAACCGGAGGTTTCTTCATGCTCATGAAAGTTAGCACAGTCCCGCGTTTCACTCCAGTGGAAATTGGTAATGTTGCCGGCACTCGCGCTGTGCTTGAAGCGGTGCCGGAGATCATGAGTGCGCACGCCGGCATGGGCATGATTGGGCAAATCGAGCGTGAAGTAGGGCTGGTCGCCAAGCTGGCGGATCGAATCAATGATCCACGTTTGATGCACCTGGTTGATCATGAAACTGACGATCTCCTATTGCAGCGCGTTACTCAAATCGCAGCGGGATTCATTGATGGCAATGACGCGGATCATTTGAGGTTCGATGCTGGCATCAAATGGTCACTCGACAGGCACCCAGTGTTTGGTGCTCCGGGCGCCTCTCAGGAGACTTTTTCTCGTGCTGAAAGTAAAGCTATCACTAAAGGAAACCGTCGAAAGGTCCTAAATACCTTGATAGATCACTACATTCAGCATCACGAAAAACCACCCAAGGAGATCGTAATTGAGCCCGACGGTTCAATGTTCAAAACGTATGGAGCGCAGCAGGGCTCTGTTTATCGTGGTGGAAAATACAAACACGAGATGTACTTTCCACTTCTCATCTTTATCGGGACCTGGGTTGTTAGTACCGTATTGCGCATGGGCAACAAATCCGAGGCGAAAACAATTCTTACGGAACTGAAGGTTATCGTGCGCAAATTGCGCAAGAAGTGGCCCAAGGTGAAGATCAAAGTTCGCATGGACGCAGCGTTTTGCTCACCCGGACTGCTCAACTGGCTGCGACAAGAACGCGTTGGCTATGAACTCGGCTTACGTCCGAACTCGGTGCTGGAGATGTATTCCCGCCACTTTTTGGAACAGGCGTGCCAGCAGTTCTACACACAATTTGGCAAACCAAGATTTCTGGGTCCGCGAGGGAAAAGCAAAGCACAAGCGGAACACCAACGCATCCGTGAGCTTCCCGCTGATCGCAGAATGGCAGCCGAAGAAGAATGGCGTAGACGTCGAACGCGCATAGTCGGTGAGTTCTCTTACAAACCAGAGAAGTGGAAAAATTGGGAACATGTCATTGCTCGCTGTGATTACACCGACAAGGGGCCGGACGTCCGATATGTGGTTGTTAGCGAGCAAAGCGGAGTTCCGAGGGCCATCTATGAAGACAGTTACTGCAAACGCGGAACTTCGGAACAGTTAATCGGATTGTTGAAACAAACGGGGCAAAAGCTCAGCGCACAGACGTTTCGCGCCAACCAAATCCGTCTTCTTCTGTATGCTGTTGCTTATCAGCTCCTGGTGCATCTGCGTGAGCGAATTGGAAACGGCACCGAGTGCAGCCAGATCACCACGCTACGCCAGCTTTTCATGACCGTACCCATGGTTGTTCGCGCTACTAAAAACAAAGTGGTATTTCAAATCAATCAATTCGACCCCCGCTGTCGCTATGTACTAGCGGCTTGGAGACGCCTTTCCACAGCATGACGATGTAACCCGCGCCTTTCAATTGCCAACACGAATCCTAGAACCCGGCAGCCTAAGCTGACCGGGGCTAATTCGCTGCCATTCGTTCCGATGTGAGATCCCTCGACAATCGCATTGAAAGCCGATTTAATCAAAAATTTTCTCCTCGTGCGCTCCAGAAACACTCTTGGAATGCCGAACACAATTCAAACGCGCATATACATACTATATGTATGAATAAATCGGGACGAAAAGGGAAGGCTGACACTAAAGAGGTGCCAGCCTTCGGTGTTGAGGCTTGTGTCCACACAGCCCAAGTGAAACCACCGGCGGCTCTGACAGACTCGCTGCCATCGCCGGCGGTTTCTGTCTTGGTGATGGCG
>CAJCHQ010001070.1 GCA_903970295.1 Bryobacterales bacterium | reverse complement strand
CTGACCTGTCAGCCGCCATCCGTTCGTTTCCAGGCTGAATTTTCAAATGCCTGCTGGCAATTTGATATGAGCCCATCGGACTTGAAGCATGTTGAAAAGCCGCTGTGGATTGAAGATGGTCGCACTCCTACCCTCATGCTTTTCAGCGTTGTAGATGATCGGAGTGGTGCCGCATACACCGAGTACCGATGCGTTTATGGAGAGGACGCTGAGTCGGCCCTTAGATTTCTGTTCAATGCCATGGCAGCGAAAAGCCTTGATGGGCTTGTTCTCCACGGGATCCCTGAAATGATTTATCTCGATAATGGGCCTGTCGCCAAAAGCAATGTTTTCAAGCGTGTTATGGAAGGGCTCGGTGTTCGCATTCAAACACATTTACCAGACGGTAAAGATGGGCGTCGCAAAACAGCCCGGTCAAAAGGCAAAGTGGAAAGACCTTTTCGAACAGTAAAAGAAGCCCATGAAACTCTCTATCACTTTCACAAGCCAGAAAATGAAGCCGAAGCCAATCTTTGGTTGCAGCAGTATTTGATTACCTATAACCAGCGTGGGCACCGGAGTGAAGACCATTCGCGAGCCGAAGACTGGTTGACTAATTTGCCGGCAGAAGGACTTCGGGAAATGTGTAGCTGGGATAAGTACTGTAGTTTCGCCCGCGAACCTGAAAGAAAAAAGATCGACAGTAATGCTCGAATCAAAGTTGATGGAAGCGAATACGAAGTGGCATCTGACCTTGCCGGGCAAGCTGTGATCCTTTGGTGGGGGCTCTTTGACAACGAACTATTTGTGGAGTACGAGGGCCAAAAATATGGACCCTATAGCCAAGTCAGTGGACCAATACCACTACACAAATATCGCAAATTCAAAAAAACAAAATCCGAGGAAAGAGCTGATCGAATAGAAGAATTGGCTAACCAACTGGGTTTGCCGCGTGCGGCTGTGACCGGTGAACCAGAACTGGCTAAAACTGTCCAGCATCTGCAGTCGCCCAAACAAACCGTGCCTTTCCCTTCTGGCAACCAAGGCGAAGCAGCCAACTTTCCAAACGCCATTCTGGCCAAGCTGGCTATCGCTCATTACTTTGGTAAGCCGTTGGGGAGCTTGCCCGAAGATGACTACTCCTACATTGCTGGGGTTTTGGAAAAGACCCTCAACAAGCAAGAAGTAATGTCATCAGTGAAGACCCACTTTGCTCGTAAACGTCAAAAAAGGAGATAGCGGTGCGCAGTCACGCCATGGATTACTACGGGATTACACAAGACTTTTCGCAAGCTGGTTTTTTTGAAACAGAAAGCGTCACGGCTCTTCTGCGAGACCTGAAAACGGCCATTTATGCTGGCGGTCTTGTTGCCGTATCAGGCTTGAGCGGGAGCGGCAAAACGGTCTCACTCTGGCGCTTACAAGACACGTTGGCGCGAGAAGGAAAAATAATTCTGAGTAGATCTCTCTTTGTCGAGAAGGAGAGAGTAACCCTGGCAAGTCTTATCAATGCTCTGTTTTTTGACCTGTCTACAAAGAAAGACGTGCTGATTCCCAGCCAAGGTGAACGCCGAGAGCGAGGGTTGCAAGAGCTGATAAAGCAAAGCAAAAAGCCTGTCGCACTGTTCATTGACGAGGCCCACGACCTTCACAACAAGACCTTAAAAGGCCTCAAGCGCCTTATCGAGGTTGTGAGACAAAGCGGCAGTGTTCTCACTGTCGTAATGATCGGCCATCCAAAGCTCAAAAATGATCTTGAGCGTCCAACCATGGCAGAAATAGGCAACCGCACAAAGATATTTCCGTTCGATGGAGTTGCTGACAGCCGCAGAGAGTTCATAGAATGGCTGCTCGACCAATGCAGTGACGAGAAAACAAGCCCAGAAGATATCTTGCAGCCAGAAGCCATCGAGCTCATTGCAGAACGCTCCCCAACGGCGCTACAGATTCACGAACACCTGGCAAAAGTTCTGGAGGCCGGGCACGCAACAGCCGAGCGACCAATCAGTGCAGCCCTGGTCGAATCAATCCTCACCAATGACCACTCCGCCTGGGTGGCGTCAATAACCAGGCATGGTTACGATGTCCGCTCTCTATCAGACTTCCTAAACATCAAGCAAGCTGAGGTCAAACAGCTATTTGCCGGGCAAATGGATCCGATGCGGGAGCAAGAGTTGGGCGAACAATTAAAAGTGGCCGGGTTGCCAGTAAGATAAACCTCACGCCGCTACACAACAATATCGCACTATGGAGGACATGATGCTAAAGATACGCCGGGGTGTGGCTTTTATAGTGTTAGCTATGGACGCCCTGTATTACCTTTTTGTTCTGTTTGCAGTTCCTTTGAGAGTTCCGCATGCATTAATAGGCTTCTTGTTTTGCGTTACCAGTCTCGGACTGCTTGTCTGGCTGACCAAACCTAAAACAAAAATACCGCTGATACTATGGTTTGCAGGTGCGGGCATTCTTTGCGCATTAGGCGGAGGATACAGCGTGGTTAGTTATGGAATCTACGGATCTATTTTTAAAGGCATAACTCCCATAGTCATCCTGCTGCATAGCTACCTAACTGGGTATGCGGCAGAGCGAGACAAAGACAATAAATAGCTATTCCCCATCGAGATGATGTCATGAGACCATTGCGGTTTTGCAGCATCCTTACCGCTAGTCAGTAAGATAAACCTTCGTTTTCTTTACTCTGTCTTCGTCACCAGCCCTGGTGTCAATTAAATTGCGCTAGTGTCACTTAATTTGCGCTGGTGTCATTTAATTTGGGTTCAATGTCAATTAATTTGAGTTAGACACCAT
>CAJCHQ010001069.1 GCA_903970295.1 Bryobacterales bacterium | reverse complement strand
AGTCTCTGCCGATACTGCCACCACAGGCAAACATGGCACGCTCAAGAAAAATAAAAAGCCTGCGACCGCCGCCATTAAAAAGAGCCTGCCTGCCGAGCCGCTCAATCTCGATTTTGAACATGGTGAACATGGCAGCAAGAGTGGTGCGCATCGCCTCCCCATCGGATGGATGGCCAGCGGTAGCCATCCCGATAACTACAAAATGTGCGTGGACGGTGCGACCAAGTTTGCTGGTGGCAAGTGCGCACTGATTGAATCGCATCGCGGTCCTCAAAGTGGCTTCGGCACGCTGATGCAAATGGTGCATGCCGATTTTTGCCTGGGCAAAAAAATGCGTTTGAGTGCACAGATCAAAAGTGAAGAAGTCGGCTGGGCCGCACTGTGGATGCGCATCGATGGAGAGGATGGTGAAATCCTCGGCTTCGACAACATGCAGAAAAATCCAATCAATGGCACCACTGATTGGAATTATTATGAGTGCGTGCTCGATGTGCCACCGGGGGCGAAGGCCCTAGCATTTGGTGTGCTCCTGAGCGGCGACGGCAAGGTGTGGTTTTCCAAGGTGGCATTAGAGCCGGCGTCGGATGATGTCGAGGTTACGGATACCAAGGCGGATATTCAGGCGAGACAGCAGCCGGTGAACAGTGCTTTGAGGAATGATGAGTTGTATGCCAATTGAACGTATAACTAAATGGTACAAGCTCATTTTCTTTGAACCCCTGGCCTCCGTGCCACTTTACGAGATGCACAGCGGAATCTAAGGTGACAAGAGTGATGGTCGCATGCAATCATTGCAAAGAGACGTCAGCCTGTTGGCTTGAATGGAGTTCACGATCAAAGGTAAGGGCACAGCAGTAAGCGGACGGCATTGGTTACCTATGGTGGTGCTGATTGGCGTTATCATTGCGCCGATTAAAGTGCAGGCGGCTGAAGAAAGCGACTCATCTGAAGCGCCTCCTTTGTCCGGTTGCATTCTTGACGGAAAGCAATTCAGCATAGAAAGAGGGCTGCATCAGCATGGCACGGGCACCGAAAAATTATTTCCAACAGTAGAAACATTTCTTCCTGGGCAATTCACCATTGATGCAGGTTTGCGGAGTCGCCAATCGACCCAACCGGTTATCCTCGCAGAGCCCCTCACTAATATCAAATCCACGGTTGAGCCTTCGACCTCTGAACCAGAGTCCAGTCGTAAACTTATGGATACAGGGATTGAAAAAGCCAGGACGCTGGAATCAAGCGGCAAGCTCGCAGCATCGATAAATGAACTGAAAAAACTGCTCCGTCTCAACTGTGCAGAACCTTCAGACATCGGCAACATCTACATGCTCAGCTGTTATGAGAAGAAACACGATCTCTTGCAGGCGGAACGGTCGAGTGCAAACGCAGTCGCGAGCTATAAGAAGTGCGCTTCGATTGATGAAAATCTGGCGGATGCTTTAATCTGGCACGCCCGCATGTTACACCGGTCAAAACGTTTTGATGAATGCCTGGCCGTTTCAGAAGAGGCCAGGAAGAACATTCAGGAGTATCCCAATCGGTATCGGGACGACACACGCGTCGACATCTTGGTGGCGCTAGAAACCCACTTGGGCCCGGCGTTTTATCGTGCCCATAGTGGCGACGCAAAGGCTTGCTTGAACAGACTACTGAATGCCGGATTTCGTCTGGATGACCGGGAGAAAGTTCGGATTTACCACAAATTAGGAAACTGCTATGAGTTTGATGAGGAATTCGAGAAAGCCGAAGAAAACTACGCTCTCGCTATTGCTTCCTACTACAGAAAAGGCGGAGTCCTTTCATCGACGGCTGACGAACGGATAGACCTGGCGATGGACAGGGTAATGACGCTGGTGCGACTTTCACGATATTCACAGGCAGCGTCAGAAATCGAATTGGCACGCAAGCTTCTGGAAAGATTTCCGCAAGAAACTAAGAGTTCTACAGCCCTTGTCGACTGGACTGAGCTCTATTTCTACTCATCTTTGGGCGATTGGCCAACGACGAGGCAGGTTGCAATTCGTTCATGCGCTCATTGGGGCACGACAAAGAGGGACAAATGGAGGCTCGCCCGTTTACGGACAACCATAGCCTTTGATGAAATTATTGATGGCAATCTTCGCGATGCCAGGGAGAACATAGCAGCAGCTCTACGTCTCGATCCCTCCTATGAACATGCATTGTGGCAACGCGGAATAATCGACGATCTTGAAGGTAATTCAAAATTAGCAGGAGAAGAATTCCAGAAGGCAACCTTAATGGATTTAACTTATGAAATTCAACAACGAAAAGCCCTGTCGTTCAAGAATTATTCACAGCATAATTATTTCTGCGTCGCCGCTTGTTCAAACCGGGTTCGATTTTGGCCGGAAGAAGCGATGCCTCTCAAAATCTACATCGAGAATGAAGGCAGTTCAAAAGGCTTTTCTTGTGAGCTGAGAGAAATCATCGTCGGCTGCATCAACGAGTGGTTCATGGTCCTTCCGCATTATTTCCGGTACTCACTTGTGACCGATCCTGAGGAGGCGCAATTGCGGTTCTACCAGGTCGACGGTACGTGGTTGCGCCCTGGAATCGTAGGACTCACTTATTACAAAACAAAGACCGAACAAGATTGGTCGATTTCGCCGATTGAATCTGCGACAGTCAGAATCGTCAAGTTAGACAGCGACGCGTGTCGTCCGTCGAATTACACAAAAAGGGCACGTCATATTTTTCTTCATGAGATTGGTCATGCCCTCGGCATATCAAGCGAATCTCCTAATAGCGGCGACATAATGTTTGGAAATTTCATTGCAAATAAATTGTCAGAGCGAGACATTGCAACGATCCAGATGCTTTACTCAAAGAACTTAGCGGCTGATGTGGAAAAAACTATCGCAAGCATGTCGGAAAAAGTAAACCCGAATGCACAGTTGGCGTTGGGGTGGATTTATCAAAACGGGCTTGGGCCGCAGCAAGATCTAAAGCATGCACGTATTCTCTACCGGAAAGCCGCTAAGCAGGACCTCTCCAATGCAGGACTCTACTTGGGCGACATGTATGTGAAGTATCCCGAACTGGATGTGAACAGTTATGCCCTGGCACTTCGTTGGTTCAAAAATGCTGCTAAACTTGGGTCTTCGCAAGCGAAAGTAGAAATGGCTAAACTATACGCTGCCGGCACGGGCGTTGAGAAAGACGATAAGCTCGCTTTCGCCTTATATAAAGATTCCGCGGCAAATCACAATTCAGAAGGTCAGCGTTGTGTCGGAGAGTGCTACGCCAACGGGACTGGTGTTGCGCAGGATCCCGCCGAGGCCGCACATTGGTTTATCCATGCGGCGAAGCAAAACGATTCCATAGCGCAACGAAAACTCGGCGAGATTTACAGCAAAGGTATTGGTGCGGAAAAAAATGAAAGAGAATCGTTCTTCTGGTATCAGCTGGCAGCCATGCAGGACGACGTCCCTGCACAACTGTGCCTGGCAGACATGTATAAAACGGGGACTGGGACTAGAATTGATGCGGCGAAAACCAAATTCTGGTATGAAAAAGCAGCCGCAAGCGGAGATAGAGCAGCGAATGAAAAACTCAATCAGTTGCAATCTGAACGCTCCGTGCCTGATTCGTCAAGGCGAACTATTTCTGATCTAGGCGGTTCCGCTCTCGAAAGGATAGATTGCAAGAGTAAATGAATGCCGTTCGCGTGCGATGCTATCGCAATAGACATACACCGTATGTGGTGCCCGGCGAAAGAGTCTTGCTGTCCGCAGGAGCAGGGCCGAACCTTATTGCGCATCAGAAGGGCTTAGCGATAGCGACTCCTCTCCAGGAAGATATAGCTTTTGCAGCATTGCCTTCACCATAGTAAAAATCGCCTGCGACCAGATACCAATCGGCTGAGCGTTGATCTTCGGAAATGCTTTTCCGTTCGAGGTTTCCCTAAACCACACAGAATCATAGAAAATTTGCTATAATGAACCGATGAAAGCTTTGAGGTGGCTGGGCAATAGTTACAGACGGTTGCTTGAGTTTCCGAAAGGCGCTATGCGGCAGGCCGGATACCAATTAGGCAAAGTACAACGGGGTCAAGAGCCAGCTGACTGGAAACCCATGCCGAGCATCGGGCCGGGAGCTGCAGAGATTCGCATCCATGATCCTCATGAACACAGGATTGTCTATGTAGCAAAATTTCAAACAGCGGTATATGTACTGCATGCGTTTGAGAAGAAGACAAAAAAAACACCAGAGAAGGACCTAAATATAGCGAGGACAGCATATGCCGAACTCAAAAGGCATGAAGCAAAAGACGGTTGATGGAGTGACGTTCCTGGAAGGATCAAACAATATTTTCCGCGATCTAGGCTTTGCAGACGCAGAGGCAGTCAACCTTCTCGCGCGTTCAGAATTGATGATGGCGATTGAGACAACAATCAAAGAGCGTGGGCTCACCCAGACGGAAGCGGCTAAGCTCTTGGGTGTGGGTCAGCCGCGATTGTCTGATCTGTACAACGGGAAAATGGATCGATTCACGGTGGACATGCTCATGAAGTGGCTAGCAAAGCTGGGAAAACATGTGACTATCAAAGTTGATGATCACCAAGTAGTGGCGTAACATGCCCCGGTTCAGAACGTGCGGCAACGCAAAAAACGGACTATAGATGTGCCACTAGCCGCAGTGCCCTGTAACGAATCCGCTCCAGAATCACAGGTTCAACGCGCGACCTCACTTGAATATTTCTCTTGCCGGCTGCAACAAATGTTGCTTCGATGAGTGATTTTCGAATGTGGATGAGACAGGACTAAACAAAGGATGCTCATTTTCGCCTATGATTACATCTTGACGATTGGTCCATAAATCATGAACGACGCTGAAAATCTACAACCGGTGGTGACCACCCGAACTGTTCCTGCCCAACAACAGCGGCTGAACAATTCACAGGGACAGCTGTTGACGGTAGAGAACGCGATAACAGCGCAACTCAATACCGCCAAAACCTTTCCGGTGCGCTACCTGCCGCCAAAGGAAATGCTCGCTAATTCATCCGGTCGGATGACGCTGTCCATTGTGCGTGCGCGTTTGGAAAAAACCTGGGACGTGAAACAGGTCGATACGCAACTGGCTGAAGACACCGAGAAAACACTTTGCTGGCTGATTAAACCCAAGCAAGTGATCGAGGAAACGCAAATCGGCAAGCGCGAAGAAGATGAGGACGACATAAATTTAGAAGAAGTCCTTGCACCGATGATGGGCAAATACAAATTCTAGAAAGAGGCAGCGCACTAATTGCGTGCCTTCAACTCTGCGAGATGCCCTTGTCCTTTAGCCACGCGCGGATCAGACGGCGCGCAAAGTTGCAAGAAGTGTTCCAACTCCGCGATAGCACCAGCGCGGTCACCGGCCTTTTCTTCTGCGTTACTTAACAACCAGAGCACATCGGCATCATTGGGCGCAAGTTTCGCCGCGTCTTTGTACGCTTGCACAGCCGGAACGACATAGCCTCGCACCAGTAAAACCGTTCCTAATGTAGTGTGGGCAGAAACTGACTTCGGATCAAGACGTACTGCTTCCTTAGCCTGTGCTGAGGCTTCATTTACATCATGCGATTTCATCAGCGCATAGCTCAGCCGCTCTCGCAGGTCAGAGCTTGCCGGATACAAATCAACCGCTTCTTCGTAGTAACGAACAGCAGCGCCTGCTTGCCCTGAAGCCAGAGACCTGCCGGCCAGAGCTTTGAGCACAGACATATCTTTGGGATTAAGTTTGTATGCGGTGTTGAGTTCTCCCAAACTACCCTCCGCATCGCCGAACTTGTCTAAAATACGGGCGTAGTTTAAGTGGAACAATTCATCGTTCGGCTGCACGGCAATTGCCCTTTTATACATATCCGCTGCCGTTTTCCAATCGTCCTTCATGGTCAGAGCGGCACCGTAATCAGCCAGCGCATCTGCGTATTTTGGATCGGCTGCGATAGCCAACTTGTACTGCGCGAGCGCTTCGTCTTCCTTGCCGGCGGCGATCAAATTGCTAGCTTTTAGATAACAGCCTTCTGCAGAGAGGAATGAATTGACAGAGGCAGGCAAATTAGCCACGCGTTCAGCAGGTGGTGCTCCGAGCACGAGATCTGCTCCCGTCCACGACGACTTCATCTCGGGAATTTGTCTTTTCTTGGCATCCACAGCAGCGGTTTCTGCCTCAGTCTTCTTTCTTGCTATAGCGAAGGCTTTTTCGAGAGTGATTAGTCCGTCTTCCTGGCGCAATGCGCTCGTTAGATTCTTGGAAAAGGCACTGCTCCATGTCATCTCGTTTGGTTGGCTCGATGAGAGAATGACGAATCCGCTGCCAAGTAACACCTTATCGAGATCGACATTGTAGCTGTGGCTCGGCGTTAAAGATTTGGCGCCAGATTCCAATTCAGCTGCACCACTATATGCAGCTTGCAATACCAGCACGATGCGATCGCTATGCACGTTTTGTTTCAATGTGGTCATCAGTGACTGCATTGAAATGCATGTGCCAAATATGTTGTCCAAGGCGCAGTCGTAAGCGCACAAATACGTGCCACCGTCAGTGGTGGGAAAAGCGCTCGTCGCTACGAAAACCACAACCAGATCATCAGGGCCAACAGCATTGCCCAGGAAGCTCGGACCGAGCGCAGTCATTATGCTTTGTCGCGAGGCGCCTGAGTCGAGCAACAATTTCACATGACTGCGATCGAAGCGACCACCATGGGGGTCGATTAAATACTCGAAGAAGTCTTTGGCGGATTGACTCATGTCGCCCGTGCCAACTGGCGATAGCCGACCTTCTTTGAACTTTGAGGTGCCGATCACAACCGCCCATTTCTGCTTAATCAACCGATTTTTCCCATGGGCGTTAGGATCGAGGTCCTGCATCTTGGTGAATTCAATGCCGGGCACCGTCCCTGATGGCAGTGAGGGAGCTGCTTCTGGCAATTGGCTCGACTGGCACCAGGCGGGCATACTGCTATTGGCTACAGCCAAGATCGACGTCGCCAACAAAAGTCGTAGCCACTGGTTGCGGTGCATCACCTTGACCTCGATTTACTTGCCATGCAAAAGCTCTATACTCGCCGAAACTAGCCCCTCGTTACCTGTTGACACCAGGCGAACGAGGCTGCTATCGTCGGCGTTCTGTACTTGCGAAACTGCCTGAAAGTCCTCGGGTAGCAACACCGGTTTTGGATCATCCCATGACAGTTTCATTCGCGTCGGGCAAATATCTTTCCCGCCTGATTCGTCTGGTGACACGTAGCAGGTCAGCGTTCGGTCTTTGAACCACTGCGGCGTGACTGCGACTTGCTGACTGGCAAAAACCAGACCCAATTCTTCTCTTCCCGGGTGGTCGTCGAATCGCATCCAGCCGACCGCCGGGACGGTGTAGTCTTTTCCTTTCGACAAATAATTGTGAGTGCCGTACTCCGCCTTCGGGAAGAGAACGTCACTTTTGCCGGTCGTGCCGGCTCGCATAACGAGATAGGCGTAGCCGTCACTTTCTGGAATCAGATGGAAGCGGATGTCGTCGCCGGATTTGAATTCCATTTTGTTATTGCAGCGATACAACTTGCCGTCTCTTCTCAGCTCAACCCAAAAATTGATCTGAGGTGAGCTCTGTGAAGCCAAATGATGTTTGAATTCGGATGGTTGCACTGGTTGGGGATTAGCTGCTGCTATCTTAGTGGGTGCGGCTACAGCATCGTTTTCTTTCTTCGTCCCATCAGCCGCATCGGTCAACGGGGCAGCCATGAATTCATCTTTCGATGCCACCACAGGTAGTTTTGATTCTGCACTCGTGACTTTGGCATCCAGGGGCGCAACATTTTTGTCGATCCACGCTGTAAGAAACTCAATGTCATCGGGTCGAAATTGAGCTTCTTCGAATATAAGATGCTCCGAATTTTTGCTCAGGACCATTTGTCGGTTGGGAGTGGAAAGGCGTTCAAAGAGCTTCCATGTTCCAGCTGGGCGAATGAGCTTGTCGTTGGTGCCTTGTATGAAGAGAACCGGTATGTTTTTCACGAGTTTGGCGGCCGCAAGATTGTCAGCCATGAATTTGTCGAACTGGATAAATTCTTTCGGCGAAAAGTTGGTGCGCATCAAAGGATCGGAATGCCATTGATTGCGCAGCTCCTCCTTCTCAGAAATTCTGTCGACCGCAGACATGGCGACATTGTCCATGGGTTTGCTGAAGCCACCAAATATGCTGCTTAGCCCGGCTTTGACACCGACTTTCGCCTCGCTTCCATTAATGCCGAAACGATCCCTAGCCGGCACCGACGAGACAAGTCCTGAAACCAATTCGGGATACAACGCTGCCGTGCGCAGGGCTATGGCGCCTCCCATCGACTCGCCTAGAATGATCACCGGTAAACCAGGATTTTCTTTGTGAATTTGCTGAAGCCTGGCTTTGATGTCGACAAGGCAACCATCGAAATCAAGCTCAGTGTGCTGCGCTTTGTCTTTCAACTCGCCAAATCCGCGCAAATCCATCGCATAAGTGGCGATTCCATCTTTCGCCATTTCCTTGCCAAAATCTGTGTAACAACCTTTATGCAAGCTGAATCCGTGAATGCAAAGCATAGCCGCATGGGCTTTTCCGTCGGGAGGAAACCACGAAATGCACGGTGCATCTCTCGAATCTTCACTCGGTGCGTGAATCTCTTTCGCCCCAAGTTCATCATCAGCGAAGGACTGATCGTGGCTTCCATGCGGTTGGGCAAAGGTCGAACCGGTTGCGGAGCCCAACGCACTGAGCAGCACGGTTGCCAGTGCGATTTTTATAATGCTCGAACGTGTCCCCATTAGTGGTCTTCCCGCCTGCGCAAACAGTGGATGTCGGATGTCGTTGGGAATTATACAATCAACTAGACAGTATGTCCTGCGCCGACGTTTTTGCTCTAGCTAAATAGAGCAAACGGACCTCGGTAGTTCATGCTAGGATCGAAGCTGGCTAAATCTAGTCAGTATGTCTGAAAACACAAGCAGAGACCGAAAGACAGATGTCTACAGTTAAGAAATTTCCCGACGACCAAACTCTCCACGGCGAGACCAGCAAGACACTCGCAGCAATCGAGTTGATCGTTCGCTGGCTAGAAACAGATGAAAACAATACAGATGCAAAACAACTGTCAGCCTTGCGTTCCTGAGATCGCAGACTACGAACTTCGGAGGCAGCTAATCCGAACTGAATCATTGAACGGGATCGGACGTTTGAATCGACTGACCGGCGGCTGAGCGCTCGGTCTGAAATCGCGAAATTATCTCCGAACCGTCAGAGATGTGGGCTGGAATGGGTCGCTAGAGCCTAAAAACTTATCGAGAGGAATCGGCGTACCTGATGGATATTGGTGTTGTGGATCGAATATGTAAACGTTGGATGGTGTTTTGCCATCAAGTCCTGTGATAACCATTGCGTGATCAGTCACGCCATCGTGACCAATCACCTTGACCGGTAGACCGTTGTGCTGAGCCAGGTCTACGAGACTCTGTTGAACTTGTTGCGGAGATTGCGTAGATAAATCAACTGATTCATATTGATGCCCTGTGAGACCGGACAAAACTTTCGCGTCATCTTGTGGAGTTATTTGCAATCGCGCCAATGATCCATCGGGGCTTACTTCGTGTTCACCCGTGTCCAAACCCCTCAGCTCAGAAGGCGAACCTGGCGTGCTGTCAACATACAGGCTCGGTGCGGTGCCTTCGCGCATCGCTCTGTACTGGAGAGCAGCTCCCATGTCAGCTGTCTGGAATAGCTTGCTCGCCAGGCTTCTGGCGGGGCTAGCATCGTCGGCCGGCGCGTAGGAGCCATCCGCTTGAGGAACTGAAATTTCCGTTGAGTCGATGCGCATTTTCACGCCGTCGCTCAACGTCGATTCTCCCTTCGTCGCTAAATCGGCGACGGTCGAGGCATATTTATCGGGAGAGTCTTTGGCAAGCAGATATTCATTCGCACCAGCCGAGCAGGTCAGCTTAGTTCCCTGATTAATGGAATCAGGGTTGGCAATTTGATGGGCCAAGTCTTCGATAATCTGCTTTCTCTGTTCGGCGCTCAAATGATTTGGATTTTCGCCTTGATCGTTTGCTATTCTTCCAAGTGCATCGTAAACGCCATTCCTCTGCTGTTCCGGCAAGCGATCTATGGTTTGCAAGTCTGTCCGGAATTGAGTTTCTGCCAGGCGTTGATCCTGCGTTAAGACCGGATCCCCTGTGTGGTCGGCTGCAAGTTGTGCTGTTCGTTGATCGCGAGCGCCAGCAGCATCTTGTTGATCTGATCGAGCAGCCGCCTCGGAGAGTCTTGCCGCGTTTTGTAAATCCCCTTCAAGCTTGCTGCGAGCCTCTGGCGAAAGATTCGTCGCATTCTTAATCGCCTCTGTAGCCGCTTGCATCTGCTTCGGGTCCTCGGAATCAACCGCTGGCAAACCTGCAGTTTTCAAATCATCATTCAATTTATCGTTGGCATCGTAGCCGGCATTTGAAGCATCGATGCTGGCTAGATGCGTGGTGCGATCTTGTGCAGACAATCGATCGGCCGTCACTTGTTTATCGACCGCCTGTGCATCAAGTGAATGAGCAGTCTGTGCCATTGTCTGCAGCATCGACAGTCTGTCAGCCTCTGTTGGTTTTCCCGGATCCTCACCGTGCGCGGACATATCGGCTAAAAGGCGCTGCTGCTGTGAGCTGGTCGAATCGGCAGGGCTTGCGGCTAATTCGCTATCGGTCAACTGCCCGCTTGCAACAACTTTTTGCTCACCATTCGCCAATGTGCTTTTCACTTCCACCTGAGTGGCGCCATCCTTTGCGCTGGTGGCAATATCAAATTGTTGACCGGTTGAATCTTTGAATTGATTGATTCCGAGGGCCGACATCTCATTAGCGGCGATAAGCCTGTCGTGGTCACTACTTTTAGGATCGGCGATAGTGCGCTCCGCGGCTGTGGCAGATTCGGTGGTGGTGAGAGCTATCGATGGCAGAGTTTTCTGGGCAACAAGTTCTTGAGTCGCTTGTGCTTTCTCTGCAGCGGTGATCGGAGAATGACCTGCCTGGTATTTTGACGCGTCGACAGGAGTCGATGGAGCACTGGCTGGCGATGCTACTTCCGGTTGTCGATCACTCATATCGCTTTCGGTGACCTGCAGTTAGCTGGATTCAAGACCTTTTGGATAGTGCGCGCATCGAGTGAGCGCCCTGCCTGATTCGGAATCTAGTAAGGGAAAAATGACGCCGAGAAATCGGCATATTCAATCGGATTACTCAATTATGCCGATTTCTGTGACAATGTTGTGACATGACTTGTGGTCGTAGGATACTTTCTAACTCACCAACCAACTCCAAATTGACCTGGATAACTAGTTTTGACGGGAAGTTCATTTCCTGTAGGCTGATCGAAAAACGTGACACTGAGCGCGCCCTTGCTGTCAACTTCGAATTTCACTTCCATTTTTTCTCCATTCGCCATCTTGGTCTTGGGTTATGATGCATTGACCAAGCCCGGCACGGTCCGCTCCAAGCAATTCATTGATCATAGAGCCTCCTGAAGAGGACAGCGTCAAGACACTCATGACACAAAAACTTTGCTCACGTTCCAAAAGCGTGCATTAGAGAGGTTTCGTGCTCTTCCTCCGAATTCCGCTTCCCATTTCTCTTTACCGGGCTTGAGTCCTTTTAGTCTTTGTTGCATGGCGAGATTTTTAGCGCCGGACACGAGAAAAATCATTCCCAACACCGCTGGTATCAGCGCCGCTAATTTTGCGCATACCTGGTCCATCTGCGAAAAGTTTGCGATCACTCTCTTTTCAGATATTCTCAGACGTCCCTATCCCTAGTATTGTGTGTCCAATTGATGCCGAGTAGTTCTCTCTGTCGCCGAATTATTCAACCATTGATTGACGGACTGCTGATGTTCTGATGATCCCGCTGGCGTTCGTCCGGCTTTAATCATGGCGTTGGTGGCATTGCCGCCCGCAGCAAGATTAGCTTTCCAGGTCGCATCAGCTTTGTAGCCATAGTTCAAAAATGCCTGACGATTTGCAAAATGACTGGGACAGTTCTTCAGTCGCAGTATGAAAAGCCAACCACCAGCTTCCGGACTGCCACCGTTGTTGGCCTCATTTAGCCATTTGAGCCCTTCGGTCCGGTTTTCAGAGACGCCCTCGCCACAAACATAGGCTTCACCCACCACCAATTTGGCGGAGTTGAATCCTTTCTGTGCCGACTCCATAAAATATTGAAACGCTTTGGCTTCATTCTTAGGAACGTGGTCGCCGTTCAAGTAATACTGTCCCATCGCGAACAGTGCCAATCTCTCTCCCTTTGCGGCCGCCTTATTCCACCAATAAAAACCTTTATTTTCATCGGCGTGTAAAACACCCTGCACACCGAACTCATAACGGTCAGCCAGCAAACACATTGCTGGACCATAGTCGGCATCAGCGGCCTTTTGGAAAAGCTCTATCGCATGCGGATATTGCGAAACCTGGCGCTCTTTCTCGATGAAGACAGCCGCTTTGAACATTTCTTCAGGGGTTTTGGGTTCATGTCCTGGTGCCAGGGGCGGTGCATGTTGCTGCTGATACATCTGAATCAATCGCGCGCGCATTTCCGGCGATGATCGTGCATAAATATCGCTCATGACCGGATTTAGCGCACCGGTTGATTCACGTTTTTTCTGCTCTTCTAAATACCGATTTCTAACATCTTGGTCGATGTCGCCACCTAATTCACCATTTTGCGGCCCATTGTTCACAGACTGCCCGTAACCACGTGGCATCTGCTGCGGGGGATAATTCGGGCTGCCACCAGGCGGAATACCGAAGTTTCCCTGCGCATTAATAGCAGGAGCAAAGAAAGCGAGACTGGAAAATGTTAGAAGTGCAACCGCTACGCGACGATGATTTAGCATGTGGACTCCCTTCTCCTTGCCGGTGCTCGTGAACGCCCCGACAAGATCCTAGCAGCAACGTCAGAACAAACCCAGTCATTTTCCTATTAGATTCGCTTTGTTGTGCTTTCTGCGCAGTTCGCTAGTCGTGTCAGGTAATTCGAGCAGCCGGCTCATTTTTCGGAAGTTCTGCTGAACACAAGCAGAAGTAACGATCGCGGCTTGGCAGCAGACATGTACAATACAAGCATGCCCATCGACAATCCCAGCGAAAGTAGTCCGAACAGATTCGATCATCACGGCATCGTTTTGCTGAGGTTGGGGCAGCAACGGGCTTAATAGCTCTGCAAGAAATTTTTCACGACAAGAAATTCTTTGATTCAAATATATTCGAGCAAAAATGATCTGATGCCAATGAAAAAATACCAAGTCCGAGAAGTGCAAATTCCAACTCACTCACTTCTTTGGCAATCACTGCGACCAATCGACTATTCTGACGCCTTCGCGATCGACTTAAAAAACAGAACTGCTTGCACTTCAGATTCGTTATTTAAAGACCTTCTCCGCTCAACCCCCAAGTGGGTCTCTTCAATGATGAATTTTCGAGACAAAACTGTTGAATTAGCCGGTCTCAAAACTAGTACAGATAAAAATAAACGTGCATTGCAGCCCGACTCACCACCGCTTAAGGTCGGCGACAAAATTGGAATTTTCCGCATTTACCAAGTCACCACCAACGAGATTGTATTCGGTGAGAACGACCACCATTTGGATTTTCGCGTTTCGATATTTTGTGTTTCGGAAGAAAATACCCGGTCCGTGACAGTCAGTACAGTCGTCAAATTCAACAACGCCCTTGGGCGGATTTATTTTTCGCTAGTCTGTCCTTTTCATAAAGCCGTCGTTACAGCTATGCTTGAAAAACTGACGATTAGTAATTGACTTCTGCTATGGCAATTACACGAGAGCAGCATAAACCTAGTCTGCCAGAGAGAACCAACAACGGCAAATTACGTTCGCTGCGTCCTCACCAGTTGCCCAGGGTTTACTCTGTAATATTCGAGCAGCACCCGGGCTGACCGCTCTCACTACTGAGTCAAGGGTCC
Organism: Bryobacterales bacterium; assembly: GCA_903970295.1. Next base: position 2,110 of record CAJCHQ010001069.1, on the reverse strand, counting down.
AACCAATAAACGCAACGAGGACGCTTGGAAAAAGTACAAAACTACAAAAGCCGTCCAAAAACACAGGGATGGTGGAGAGTTTTACCACGTGTGCCAGTCCGAAAATTACAGCCGACAGAAGCAAACTACCCAAAACAGCAACACCAGTGGCAAGCCAGAAATACCACTTTGACGCGATTTGCTTGATGCTCGGGGTTATGCGCATATCTCTTTATTTGTGCCCCAAAACCGGATGAGGCTTATACGGCTCCTCGAGTTGAGCAATTTGCTCCGGCGATAATTTCACCGACAAAGACGCCACAGCCTCGTCCAACTGATTCAATTTGGTTGCTCCAATAATCGGCGAATGAACGAACGGCTTCGACAACATCCAGGCTAACGCCACTTGCAAATTCGGCGCACCCACTTGCTTCGAAACTTCAGTCAGCCTATCGACGACGGCAAAGTCCTCGTCCTGGTAATACAGTTGCTTGGCAAATCCGTCGGTTTTCGAGCGCTGCGTTTCGCCACTATCTTTGGTGCGATTGCCGGCCAGAAATCCACGCGCAAACGGTGACCAGGGCAAGACGCCGACACCCTGATCGGCACAAAGCGGCATCATTTCTCTTTCTTCTTCTCGATAGATCAAATTGTATTGATTCTGCATCGAAACAAATCGTGTCCAGCCATGCAAATCTGAGGTGAACAAAGCTTTGGCGAATTGCCAGGCATGCATCGAAGAGGCACCGATATAGCGAGTTTTACCAGCCTTAACCAGGTCGTGCAGGGCTTCGAGTGTTTCTTCAATTGGTGTGTCGTAATCCCAGCGATGTGTTTGATAAAGATCGACATAATCCATGCCGAGTCGTTTCAGGCTGTTATCCATTTCCGTCATGATCGCTTTGCGCGACAAGCCGCGTCCGTTTGGTTCGGGACGCATCTCTTGAAACACTTTGGTGGCAATCACAACTTCATCACGCTTGGCGAAATCTTTGATCGCACGGCCTAAAATTTCTTCGCTGGCGCCTTTCGAATAAATGTTTGCAGTATCAAAGAAATTGAATCCGAGTTCGATCGCCCGTTTATAGAAAGGGCGGCTTTCATCCTCGCGCAAAGCCCATTGATGAGTACCTCGATCCGGATCGCCGTAAGTCATACAACCCAGACACAAGCGCGAAACTCTTAGACCTGTTTTTCCTAGATTGACATATTCCATCTGCAGAGACTCCTGTCGAAAAGACGTTCAACAGATTAGCAGGCGATCGATGAGAAAAGCAAAAAGTGAAGGGAAAGGTTATCCCCTAACCCTTCCCTTCTTTCTTCTCTGCCGGCAATGCCTACGTGTGTGTGGTGTGTGGAGGAATAACCAGAGAGTATGTCTGTGTAGCCAGGTGATTTCTAAGCGCTTTGCGCTCGCCGCGGTTTGGGCGGAGCTGGTCTAGTCGCCGTGCTTTTAGCGAAGGACTGAATTGGCGGTTGAGCAATTTCTTCTTCAACCGCGCCAATCAATTCCTCGTTGACGAATGATCCGACAAGTGGATTGTCTTGCGGATCTGACACGTCCACTTCGCCTGAAATTGTAGCTGCCTGCGTATCAGCGTCAGAAAGCACTCTCAAGCGTGGTGGAAAAGCTAATTGATTAGCCTCTACCACCGGTGTTACCCGCTCTTTACCATTCTTATCCGTCCAGTGATCGAGAACAAGGCGCCCGGTAACAGTTACCTGATTGCCTTTGTCCAGGAATTTGGCCGCAGATTCAGCCAACTTTCCCCACATTTCGACCTTATAAAAATCAGCCGTCGTGCCTTGCGATTGCTTATTTTTATCTGGTCTGTTCACTGCTACCATCAACGTGGTTTTGGTTCGGCCACTGACGAAGAAGGTTTGCTCGGGCAAGCGTGTAAGATTCCCCACAATTGATATGTTGGCAAGACTCATAACTTTTTACCTCCAGGGTAAACCGGTGTTTTGACTTTTCAATTGGGGAGATGCAATAAAACTATCATGCCATACAATTGTATGTCAAGCAAATTTTCGCAGGACGGGAAAATGTCCGCAATCCGTGATTCTGCGCCCATCTCTGATTTATCGCGTCCCTCCGCGGGTATGAAAAGTCTGGTTGGCGGCTGAG
>CAJCHQ010001068.1 GCA_903970295.1 Bryobacterales bacterium | reverse complement strand
GCCGGACATGCGCTGCATCAAGTTCAGAACCAGCCTTTCGGCGCTGAGAATGGACCCGGCCGGTCCTTTGATTGTGGCTATGTCCTGACTGTCCCCGCCAATCCAGACGCCATCTTCGACCAGGCAGATCATTTCTATGTCTTTGTCGAAGCGAGCGAAGACTGCTCGGGCTACCCTGAGACCTGCCACCACGGCTGGCTCCTTGCAAAGAATAGTGCATTCGGCTTTGAGTTTTTCGGGGACGGTCGCTTTTGTCGTGATGTCGCCATCGGCACCCAGGTCTTCTTCAATGGCTAGAGCTATTAATGCTTCGAGCAGCTCGTCGCCGCGACTGGCTGGAGCCTGACTCTTCTGTTTGGATTGGGTGGAACTGATATTCATCTGTCTACTTGTTGCCGCGCCGGGGATGATTTACCCGCCTACGTTAAACACCGTTCTAGTAAATGTATAACATACGTTATGTAATTTAAATCTATCACGATAGACATTTAATCTTTGCAAGCCGTTTCTTCTGGCTAGAGTGCACCAGGCTTGAGCTTTTCGGGGTAGTCGAATTGTTTGTGTTTGTAAACCGTACAGATCTGGGGCGCCTGGGCAAATGTCTAAATAACGCTCGTTTTAATGATTGGACAATATGTCGGGCTAGTGCTCAACCGTTATCGGTTGAACTTTCTTTTCCAAACTCGCCCGGTCCAAGCCCTCTCTCAACCGATATTAAATTTGAAAGTGATTATTTTCGGCTTGGCCAGTGAGTTGAGCAATGCTTTGCCTGAGCTGGCTAAGAGCAGCTTGGGATAAAGTCCGGAGCGCACCTCGAGGTGACCCGATCCCACCAGTTCATCAATTTTTTCCAAAATCTGGTCTTCTTTGGTGCCGCGCGCGCTGCCCCAGTATTTGGAATTATTCAAGCCTTTGTCTTTTAGTTTCTTGGCGTTACTTCCGGCAAGAATGGCAGCCACAGTAGTTCTTCCTAATTTACCTTTGAGTTCGTCTGCGACTTGCAAAATTGTCAGTTGCAGGTCTTTTCTGCCCTCACTTTCTAAAGGCTCGGCTGCCAGAGCTTCCGAGAGTCGACCGGGAGCGTTCAACCTGGCGGTCAGCTCGGGATGGCAAACATCGCAACCGGTGCAAGCGCTTGCCAGGTCTTCGCCAAAATACGAAAGGATCTGACGGCGTCGGCAAATTTTGTCTTGACCGTAGCGCACCATTCTTTCCAATCGCGATGATTCGCGCAGCCGCCTTTGCTGGAGATAGTCCATATTGATTGCAGGCGAGGCTGTGCTTTTGTACTGACCGATCAACATGCCGCTTGTGTCCATCTCGATCAGGCCAAGGTGTTTGAGCAAATCGATAGCACTGTTCAAAGCCGATTCGCCGATTTTCAGCGACGAGAGAATCTCGGGTGTGCGCACGCCTTCGGAAAAGTTGGAATTGATAAAACGATAAACTGCACCGACTTGCTGATTGGTGGGAAAGTTTTTGTCCATCAACCAACGTTGGGTGTTGACGTCTTTGGCCTGATACAAGAGTGTGCATTGGGCTGCCTCGCCATCGCGCCCAGCGCGTCCTGCTTCTTGATAGTAAGCCTCGAGAGAGCCGGGCAGATTGTAGTGGATGACGTTGCGAATATTGGCTTTATCGACGCCCATCCCGAAGGCGACGGTGGAAACAATTACCGGTGTGGTTTCTGTCTGAAAATTTTTCTGCGTGCGCTGTCTTTGTTCAGGTGTCAAACCGGCGTGATAAAAAGCGGCTTTTACCTTTTGCAATTTCAAGCGCCCGGCAAGCGCTTCCGCTTCTCTTCTGCTGCTCGTATAGATAATCATCGGCGCCACTTCACGACGGGCGATTTTGAAGACGAATTTGTCTTTTGATTCCGAGTCTGAAACTGTTCTGACGTCTAAATGCAAATTCGGACGATCGAATGATGCTTGCACCACATTCATATTGTCGGGAGCGAGCGTTTTGACGATGTCTAATTGCACCGATTTTGTCGCAGTGGCTGTCAAAGCGAGAATCGTCGCTTTCGGCAAATGAGCGAGATGGTTGCTCAAGTTGCGATAATGGGGACGGAAATCATGTCCCCATTGACTGATGCAATGCGCCTCGTCGATCACGAGCAGCGATATATCGATGCTATCGAGCATCGAGCGAAACCTTGGTGATTCGAAGCGCTCA
>CAJCHQ010001067.1 GCA_903970295.1 Bryobacterales bacterium | reverse complement strand
GGGTGAAAGCTAGACAGACTGAAATTCTGCGTGAGCTGCCGACCGTCATCGACTTGCTCATCGTTTGTGCCCAAGCCGGTCTTGGTCTTTTGATGGCTGTCGACAAGGTCAGTAAAGAAATTACAGATTCTTGCCCGGTGTTGGCAATCGAATTGCAGCAGTTGATTCAAGACGTCAAATTGTTCGCTAAGTCAGTGCCTGTAGCTCTGAAAGAGATGGGCGAAAGATGCGGTGTAGACGAATTGATCAACATGGCATCAGCCTTGATCGCGGCTGAGCAAAAAGGTGCCGACATCAGTTATCCATTGCGTCAGCAAGGTGAAGCCCTTAGAGACAGATTGAAGCGTAAGAAAGAAGAAGAAGCATCTAAAACACCAGTTAAAATGGTGCCGGTAATCATGCTATTCATCATGCCTTTGATCCTGGCGCCAATGCTTGGGCCAGCCGTCGTCACAATTCTGACGGCGCTCGGTCCGATTATGGGTACGACCAAGTAAGTAACCAATTCATTAACCAAACTCGTAATCTGGTAGTGGCTTCGCAAGTAGTCGTCGCCGACGGTTTCTTGCCGCGCTTGAAGGGTCTGCTCCTCACGAGCAGTTTGCCCGCAGGGCATGGTTTGTATTTATCTCCGTGCAGCCAAATTCACATGTTTGGTATGACATACGCGATCGACGCGATTTTCCTGGACAAGCAATACGAAGTCGTTGGTATGGTAGAAAGTATCGGACCCTGGGCCATATCTCCGCTATTCCCCCGAGCTGCAGGTTGTCTCGAGCTCCCCACCGGCACCATCGACAAAACTGGCACGAGAGCGGGCGATATTTTCGTCTTCCAAAAGTCTTCTAAGTAGTTTGCGGCGCAAAATTGTGGCGGGCTGCCGGAAAGCTGACCGTTTGCGAAGAAATTGATGTCTGAGAATATCTGACACCGGAAATAGCAGCACCTGTGGGCTGCGGGGCTGTCGTTCGGTGGGGTGGGTGAAAAATCTGGAATTTGCACCCGTCACCTCAGAGTGCCAGATTCCGAGTCGATAGGCGCCCGCTTTTGCCACCACGGGTGGTGCGTTATGTCCCTACTCGGGTCGTGGCTTAGCTGGGAAATCCTAAAAATTGCAGCGTCTGTTTCTGGAAGAGAATAGCAAGCAGCGTACCCACGGCAATGACAGGGCCGAGGGCTATTTTCGTCTCCATGACTTTTTTGACCTTTTCCGCATCTGCTGCATCTATAGTTGGAGAGGCGCCCAGCATGGCAGTCTTAGTCATGGCGCCGACATTGTTCCAGGGCACAGCGCTCAGAAACATAGCTGTTGAAATCGCACCATAAATCAGGGCGAAAAATCCCCAGGCAATTAGTACAGCTTTCCACTGCAGTATGGCGCCGATCGCTGCCATCAACTTGGCGTCACCGAAACCCATCTTGCGTTTGGGATCGGGCAGCATCATGATTGCTGCTCCTACGAACCAGCCAATTACTGCGAACAGGGCGGCCTGCCAGCCAAACAGCGCAAAATTGAGGACGATTCCCACGAGCGCTGCTGGAAAGGTCAGCAAATTAGGTATTTTCTTTGTCTTCAAATCGATCGCTGCTGCAACGATAACCACGAGCATGGCGATAATCGGTAAGATGGGCAAGCTTTGCATTCAATTCTCGAATTTATTCGACTGCAATTGCGTCGATTTCAACACTGACATCCTTAGGCAATCTACCAACTTGGACGGTTGCTCTAGCGGGTTTGGTTGAAGAAAAATGCTCCGAGTATGTTTTATTCATCTCATCGAAGTCATTCATGTCTTTTAAATAAACGGTGGTCTTCACGACCTTGTCGAGAGAGGTGCCGGCTTCTTTGAGGATATTGGCGATATTTTCGAGGACTTGATTGGTTTGTTCGCTGACTGACGTTAGCAGAATTTCGCCCGATTCCGGTTGGATCGGAATTTGCCCAGAAACAAAAACAAATCCGTTCGCTTTCACTCCCTGAGAATAAGGACCCAGTGCTTTCGGCGCTTTTTCTGTGCTGACAACTTTTAGCATTTCTCTCTCTTCCTGAAAAACAAAATCTGGCCCCGGCTCTGCCCAGTGAGCTAGCAATACGCGTGTGCCTAACTATAGCACCACGGGTCATGGGAGCAATTTGTAGGTTTTTCACCCGAGAAAATTTCAGGCGAAAATTTTAGGTTTTCCGCCCGAGTCAAAATTTTTGCGCCGAGGAGTGTGTCGCTCTAGAAGCCGGTGCCGATATT
>CAJCHQ010001066.1 GCA_903970295.1 Bryobacterales bacterium | reverse complement strand
GCACGTTGACCAGTTCGCCGGCGGTCGGGGGACGGCGAATGGTTTCATCCGTCCGGCTCGCGGATCACTAACCATCGCCACCTCGACGAAAAGCTCGGTCGATATCCCCAAGACAAGACCAAACATCAAAGAAGCCATCGCTGAAACCGGGCCTAGCGACTCGAACTTGAGCCGCAATAGCTCTCTTGTCACGTATATCAACGAGCCAACCGCCAGGGAAAGAAAAGTCAACTCCACCATTTGATTGGTGAAGACCCCGCCCAGGGCTGCACCAAGTGCTGTCGGACCACCACCCACGAGTCCGAGGATGAGCAAATCTACCCATTTCACTTTTTGACCTGCCAGTGGTGCCGCGATACCGAAACCCTCGGTGGCATTGTGCAGAGCGAAGCCGATCATCAATACAGCGCCAAAAGTGCTCGCACCGCTCGCAAACGATTGTCCGATAGCAAGGCCTTCAGCAAAATTGTGCAAGCCGATGCCGACGGCTATCATGCTGGCTATCTCAATCGGAGTGGCACCGGTTTTGCGCTTTGATGCACGCCGCTCTTCCAGCCAGGCCAGACCAACGAGACCGGCAGCCAGCCCGGCGAGGAACAAAAAAACCTGAGGAAAGAAAGCCGCACTTGCGGCCTTGGCAGTTGACTCCAAAATTTCGATCGCCCGGTAGCCGACTTCTATGACCAGAAATATGAGAACGCCGGCAGAGGCGAGCGCCAGCGCGCCGCGCAATTGATCGGACGCGTTTTTCCAGCGGGCAATCGGCAGTCCTAAAAATATGGTACCACCAGCAATGGCACCCATGGCCAGGTTCGAAAGGATACTTGGAGCAGTCATTGATTACCTTTAGATTCCTTGCCTAATCGAAATGATTTACAATATCACTGCCAGCGCGATTTTGCTATGCAGGAGAATTCGTGCCCAAGTAAATGCCTGAGAAACCTTCCTCCCGAGTGCGCATTTAATTCAATCACTTTAAAGGACTCCGCTTTTGCCATCGCAACGATTGAATGTCCTGATTGTCGGTGCCGGCGCAGCCGGATTGGCAGCCGCAAGAGAACTCGCCGAGCACGGTCTCTCAGCGCACATTCTGGAAGCTAGAGACAGGGCAGGCGGACGCATTAACACCCGCATCGATGCTGCTTCAAAGCTTCCTGTGGAATTAGGACCCGAATTTATCCACGGCCGATCACCGCATATTTTCGAACTTCTAGACAAACACAATTTGCCAATTTACGAAATTAGCGGCGAGCATCTTCACTTGAAAAACGGCATGGTCACTGACAACGAAAGCTATGACCAGGATTTCGACAAGATATTTTCTATGCTCAGGAAAGATGAGGGTCAGGATCGCTCATTTGCAGAATTCTTGAATGAAATAACATTCGCCGACGATATCACCAGGCGCAGGACAACTACATACGTCGAAGACTACAACGCAGCTGACGCCAGGGTAATTGGCATAAGAGGTCTAGCCGATGGGATGTTGGCCGCGGATAAAATCTACGGGGAGCACTTTCACCGATTCGTGAACGGCTACTCGTCTCTCGTCCAGAATATGCTGGCTGACTTGCCGGTCGAACTCGTAGACATCGATTACGAGACTATTGTGCGCCAGCTAACCTGGAGCGCCGGAAACGTGACGATCGACGCAACCCAGAAAACTGCATCCAGCGATCTGATCGAAAAGAACTTCTCGGCAGAAAAAGTCATAATCACCGTCCCACTCAATGTTCTCAAGGCAGCTCCAGAGCATGGAGGAATAACATTTTCACCTTCGATAGATCAAAAACGCGATTGCCTGTCTAAAATCCACATGGGTAATGCAATCAGACTGACACTGGTTTTCCGCAGTGTCTTCTGGCAGAATTTGACTTTACCTGTGCACGACGGCAGCACCAAGCCTTTCTTTGATGTATCTTTTATTTTCGCCGAGAGCGGAAAATTCTCAGTGTTGTGGACTTACTACCCCCTGCGCGCCCCATTGATCGTGGCCTGGGTTAGTGGCCGCAATACTGACCCAATGCTCACTCTCACCGCTAAACAAGTGGAAAGCATGGCCCTCGAATCTTTGGCTGGCGTACTCAAATTGAGCATTGAAGCAGTGCGCAGCGAATTAGTCGCTTCGCATATGTACGATTGGCTCGCAGACCCTTTTTCACGCGGGGCTTATTCATATCTCGGAGTCGGTGGTGTGCCGGCGCAAAAAGAGTTGGCTGAGCCAATCGAAAACACTCTTTTCTTTGCCGGCGAAGCGACAGCTACCGACGGTCACATCGGCACAGTTCATGGCGCCATCGCCTCGGGGAAGCGGGCAGCCCAACAGATCGTACATGAAACAATCATCACAACTGCTTAAATTGCTGTGTGCTTGAGAACGAACACAGGCGGCCAGAATCGAATTTACAATTGTCAATTCTCAATTCGCCAGTTTACCTAAATTGTCTTTTATGGCAAAGTTATAGCCAAGCAAAAAATGGATGACGGGTCGCTACCTGAGGACATGGGAAAGAGGCGAACGCTCTCTCCATGCCCGTCAGGTTTACCTTGGTTAGATGCGAAACTTATGAGGCGAACGGTGGGACGACCGGTGCGAACGACACGTACACACGCGAGTCCAAAGTCGACCGATAGTAATTTAACTGCACTGCATCACCCTCCCGATACAAGCCCAGTCTGGAATCGGGGTTTTCTCGAAAGGTGACGAAATCGAGGCCAAATTGGTCGTCGACTCTGATCGCCACCCAATAGCTAGCACATCCGCTTCCGGGACCGACGAGGCGAACAATCTTTCCCTGGCGGTTGTACTTTTTCGTGGCAGGCAGAGCCTCGCGGCTGACGGGAAAGTCCTCCCCGAGCAAGCGCGCCCCATCCAGTTGCAAGTGAGTGAACGCTGGCATGAAATCTGACGCAACCGTAGTCACGATCACCGGGTCGCCGAGCTTGACCAGATGCGCGTAAGATGAATTCTCTTGCTCGACTTCTATCACCTCGCCATTTTCCAAACGAACCTGAAAAGCCACCCAATGACCGGCACGGGGATAGATAGGCATTGGCACGAAAGGATGATAGGGTCGCTCTGGTCGAGTGAACGCGTGCCGGCGCAAAACTTCTCCCTTGCGAACCTGGTCTGGCAACTCGGGTCGCTTCTCGGGCGCGGCGCTAATTTGAGGAACGACTGCGCTTGGCTGCGGTCGAAACCATGAGCAAACAATGGCAAATAATTTCATCGAAATTCTCCAGTTTAGTCAAAGTTTTATTGATCAAAGAAATTCGATCGTCTAGACAGTGGGCACGAACGGATCAGGCGCCGTAATTCTCAACTTGACGCCGTACTTGACCCAACTCGAGACGTTCCAAAAATTGAACTTCGGACTCAAACCCAACTTGTCACAGAAGTCATAAGCCAGGCGCGCTACGCTGTCGAACTTAGCGTTTTTGCGATCGGGATAGTAAATGCCACTATTCATGCGAGCGGGGGCACCGATGAAATCCGACAGTGGCAAATCCGCTAGTTCGACGCCTATGCAGACTTTGTCCCTGGCATAAGCAGCTTGGATGATTCTAGGAATCCGCAAAATCACCTCTTTGGCACCAGCAGCTACAGCAGGGCTGATCGTACAGTTCTCAACATGACCCATCAAAATTGCCTGTGGTATCTGCAGCGAAATCTCCTCCGGGGTGACACCAATAGCGCGGATATCTTGATTCGAAAGCATTAGTAACTCCTGAGATTTGTGAATGAGCCATAAGCATCAAAGCTCTTGGCTGAACCGAAAATGGTTGAGACTAAAATTACTTGTTCGCTTGGGGGTAAATAATTACTCTGTCTGAAAAAAATAAATGGCAATTCAATCGAACCAAACAGAGACTTTGTTACTCAATGATCATTTCTTGCAAGTCGCGCATGTCAAGACGGTAACAAACCCCCAAGCCTGGCGAGGTCTCTTGATTTGCAGACTTCGTGCTGATTGATTGAACCGTTTCGGTTAGGAGACACCATGCAACTTAAGCATTGACGCAACTCGCATGAATGCCGTTTTTAGACTTTTTCAGCCAATAAAACATTCGCGACACCGCCTACGGCATCACGACACTTGCGCCTAGAGCAGTCGGCGCTGCCCTTCGAACTATTCAATTACAGACCAAATTACCGAGCGAGAGTTACACGTGTGTTACAGGGCCGTGCTTTAAAGCAAAGGGATGCTCAGAGAGCATCCCCGTTGTTTTCAATTTCCGCTCCGGCTTCTTAGTGGCCGGCTTCTTCTGCTTGATGTTCAGCTTTGTGGGCATCGTGGTGTGCTTCATGTGCATCGGCGTGAGCTTTCGCTTCATGACGTGCGGCACCGGCCATGTTGCCTTCAGCGGCATCGCGTTCGGCTTTCATTTTTTGTCTGTGGGCTTCATGCCGTTCATGATGAGCATTGGCAGCATCTTCTGCGGCCTTCTCAGCATGATCTTGGGCGAATGCCGAGCTGGTAAAAGACAGAGTTGCAATTGCCAACGCTGCAACAAAACTCAGCGTGATTATCTTTTTCATGATTCTTCCTTATTTGACTAGTCAAGCAGCAACTCTTCAAGAATTGCCGGGCGTTAACAATAGCCCATATAGGCTTGTCAATGCTAGCACCAATAGCTCTATTGCAGAGCTAGACTACTGGATCTGTCTTCAACCAACTAATCAGCAAAGCAATATTTAACGCCAGCAAAAGCAGTGAGGCCCAGGTTTCCGGATGCAGAAAGAAATAAGGAACCAGCAAAAGCGAGGGCGTCAGCATGAGACTTACGCCCCAAATTTTTCGACTAACCGACTGGTCAAGAAGGGCCCCAGACAATGTCGTCTCAGCCAAAAGCAAAACCGTCGGAATCGCTAATAACAAACAATCATAGAGAAATGAGTGGGGGCTGAAAATCAGGAACACAAGCGTGCTGATCGAAATTGCTCGAAATTGC
>CAJCHQ010001065.1 GCA_903970295.1 Bryobacterales bacterium | reverse complement strand
GCTCGAAAATACCGTTGGCAAATCTCAGAACCATAATGTTCTGTACTGTTTCTTTGCCAAGATAGTGGTCGATGCGAAAGATCTGTTCTTCATTGATCGACTGCAAAAGATCTTTATTCAATTTTTTAGCTGACTCGAGATCTTGACCGAAAGGTTTTTCGATCACGACGCGCCGCCATTCACCTTTTTCTTCATTGAGTAAATTCGCCGCTTTCAAAGACTCGACGATCTTGGCAAAATACTCGGGCGCTGTCGCCAGGTAAAACAAATAATTGCTGCCGGCGTTGAATTTAGAGTCCAGGTCTTTCAACTGATTGGCCAATTCACTGTACGTATTTGGATCTTCGAAATTGCCGCGCATATAGTGCGTGCGCTTCAAAAACCAGTCCCAGGACTGCTGATCGACCGCACCGGTAGCAAACTCTTTGATCTCTTCGGAAAGTTCGTCTCGAAATTGCTCACTCGTCTTCTCCGCTCGGGCTAAGCCGATGATGGCAAATTCTTCTGCCAGCATTTTGTTTTGAGCAAGATTCAAGAGCGCTGGGAATAATTTACGTTTAGTCAGGTCTCCCGCCGCACCAAATATGACCATGACGCATGGTCCGGTCTTTGGAATAGTGTGGGCGGCAGCTTTTGAAACTGATTCGGCCGTTATCATCATTTCTCTCCCGAAGAATACTTGTACAAAATTATCCGGCAATCCTATCCGGCGTTTTCGCTAACTCGGCTTCACACCTTTTTCGCGACATTAGCTAACAGCTGATCAAAAGCGTCGCTAAAAAGTTTGACACCTTCTTCGGTCAATTTGTCGGTCACTTTTTCCATCGAAATACCGGCTTTAGCCAGAGCGTCCATGGTGGCACGTGCCTGTTTGACATCTGCCGTCAAAGTTTCGGCCAATTTGCCGTGATCTTTGAATGCATCATAAGTAGCGACTGGAATCGTATTGACTGTGTCCGGTCCAATCAACTGTTCGACATAGAGAACGTCCGCGTATTTAGGATTTTTCGTGCCGGTGCTGGCCCAGAGCAGACGCTGCGTCTTAGCGCCTTTGGCGGCAAGTTTCTGCCAGCGTTCGCTCTTATGCACTTCCTGATATCGCTGATAAGCGCATTTGGCATTGGCGATCGCCACTTTACCCTCGAGATTTTGATAGGCCGCAGCATTCACCGCATCACTTTTGATTTTCTCTTCGAGCAATTTATCGATCGCTGTATCGATTCTGCTGACAAAGAAACTGGCTACGCTCGAAACTTTCGAGATCTCGCCGCCTTTTTTATCCAGCGCTTCCAACCCTGAAATATAGGCTTCCAGAGCCTGTTCGTAAACAGCTTGCGCGAAGAGTAATGTGACATTGACATTGATGCCTTCCGAAATCAATGTGTGAATCGCAGGAATACCAGCTCTAGTGCCGGGCACTTTGATCATCACATTCGGACGGTTAACCCACTTCCACAAACGGCGCGCCTCTTCGAGTGTGCCGTTAGTGTCGTTAGCAAGATACGGTGACACTTCCAGGCTGACATAACCGTCACGACCATTCGATTGATCGTAGACCACCTTCAAAATATCGGCAGCGCCTTGAATGTCTTCAACCGCCAGGTGCTCGTAAAGCCCTTTGGCATCGAGTTCTTTATTCGTGCGCAGTTTTTTCACTGCGGCATCGTAATCGGTGCTGCCTGTGATTGCTTTTTCGAAAATTGAAGGATTAGAGGTCATTCCCATCAATCCGTCTTCGGCAATCAGCCGTTTCAGTTCGCCGGTGAGCAGATCACGTCTGAGATAATCGAGCCAGATCGACTGACCAAGACCTAAGAGCTCTTTGATCCGACTGGTTTGTACTGCTGTTGAGTCCATCTCTTTTAACCTCTCGCTATTTGTTCTTTGACCGCTGACACGATCTTTTCTGGAGTGAAGCCAAATTTGTCTTGCAGTGCCTTCAGAGGCGCCGATGCACCAAACGTTTTCATGCCGATGATGCGCCCGCTACGACCGGTGTACCGTTCCCAGCCGAATGTCGACGCTTGCTCGACGGCGACTCGATTGACGACATCCGGCGGTAGCACGCTGTCTTTGTACTCCTGGGTTTGTTGCTCGAACAATTCCCAGCATGGCATGCTCACAACGCGCACATTCATACTATCGTTCTTCAGTTGTTCGTGAGCTTGCACGCACAATTGCACTTCCGAACCAGTGCCAATCAAGATGGCATCCGGCTTACCATTCGGTGCATCCAACAAAGTGTAGGCGCCTTTGGCTAAACCAGTAGCCGCTGCACACTTAGTGCGGTCGAGCGTGGGCAATGCTTGCCGGCTCAAAATCAAACAAGCTGGCTCATGCTGCAAATTCATAATCACACGCCATGCCTCAGTCACTTCATTCGCATCTGCCGGTCTCAAAGTCAAAAGACCAGGGACGCTGCGCAACGAACTCAACTGTTCCACCGGTTGGTGGGTGGGCCCGTCTTCTCCGACACCGATCGAGTCATGGGTGAAGACATAGATGACAGGCAGCTCCATTAAAGCACTTAATCTCAGGGACGGCCTCAGATAGTCACTGAATATCAAGAAGCCGGAACCAAACGGGCGCATCTTACTCAGCGATAATCCGTTGAGGATGGCCGCCATCGAATGCTCACGAATACCGAAGTGGAAATTGCGTCCACCGTAAGTGCCAGCCTCGAAGCTGCCAGCACCTTCGAAAGTAAGATTGGTTTTTGTCGAAGGCGACAGATCGGCCGAACCACCAAAGAGCCAGGGGACGTTCTTGGCGATCGCGTTCAGCACCTTCGCCGAAGCATCGCGGCCAGCGACGCCTTTAATATCGGTGGGGAAGTTGGGCAAATTGGCATCCCACTTGTCCGGAAGCGCTCGGCGCAACATGCGATAGAGCTGATCGGCCAATTCCGGATGATTTTTTTTGTAGACCTCGAACTTAGCAAACCATGCTTCGCGCTCGGCTTTGCCGCGGGCACCGATATTTTTCTTGAAATGATCGAGCACACCGTCCGGGATCAAGAAACTGCTATCTTCCGGCCAGCCGTAAAATTGTTTAGTCTTACGAATCTCTTCGACTCCCAGCGGTTCGCCGTGGGCCGCACTGGTATCTTGCTTATCCGGCGCGCCGTAACCGATATGACTGTCGACTATGATCAACGTCGGGCGGTCAGTAGTTTTCTTGAAGAAGTTGAAAGCGTTGCGCAAACGATCGAGATCGTTAGCATCTCCGACTCTCGTCACATTCCAGCCATAGCCCATGAAGCGCGTCGCCACGTCTTCTGAGAATGCCAGCGATGTGTGCCCTTCAATCGTGATGTGGTTATTGTCGTAGATCCAGCAAAGATTACTGAGCTTGAGGTGTGCCGCTATAGAAGCGGCTTCGCTCGAGATTCCTTCCATCATGCAACCATCACCGCACAAAGCGTAAACGTCGTAATCGAACATTTCGAATCCGGGACGATTGAAATAGCTCGCCACCCATTGCCTGGCGACCGACATGCCGACAGACGTGGCCAGCCCTTGACCCAATGGTCCGGTGGTTGTTTCGATTCCCGATGTCCAGCGGTATTCGGGATGCCCCGGGCATTTGCTGTCGAGCTGGCGAAAGTTCATGATGTCTTCGAGTTTGACGGACAATTCACCGAGTCTCTCGTACTTGCGATTGACTGCTTTGACTTGAGTCAGATGCAATAACGAATAAAGCAACATCGATGCGTGTCCGCTCGAAAGCACAAAACGATCGCGATTCGGATAGATCGGATCTTCGGGATCGAAACGCAGAAACTCTTGCCACAAGGTATAGGCCACCGGCGCCATGCCCATCGGTGTGCCCGGATGCCCGGAATTCGCCTTCTGTACGGCATCAATAGTCAGGGTGCGAATCGTGTTGATACACAATTCGTCCATTGCTTTTTTCGAAACTTCAGTTTTCACAGCTTGAACCATATCCACCTCAGTGTGCTTTCGTCCGGTCGACGAGACCGTCCTCTCATGAAATTGTTACCTGATAGTCGTGTTCATCCCATTGATTCGAATCCATCCAGAAAAAAGTAAAGCGGACTGGCTCCTTCTGATCGAAGCCGACGGGCAAATCGAAATAATCTATGGCCAGGGCTGTGCCACTAGATACGGTATCACGAGTAGTCTGCCAATTATCTATTGACCAGTGCAATTTGAATCTGCGATCGGATTGGATGCGCAAAACATGACCGGGTTTCATTCGTGGCACCTGCCAATTTTGACGCCAGATCGTGATCAGCTTGCAGTGCGCTGTGCCGCCGGCATAACGTTCATATACCTCAGGAATCAAATCGAATACTCTGCCGTCGGCAACTGAGCGCAATAACTTTATATACTCCGCATGCGCCCAGGCTAGCGGCATCGCACTGCCGGTCGGCTTGCCTTTGAAAAGAAAAGCCTCGGGCAAATCATCTGCATCCCAAATTTGTTCGGGAATGGGACCGTTCGGCGAAGCGAAAGATTCGATAGTTTTGATATACGATTTCACGTCACGGCCAGCCGCTAACTCGTAATGGGCACGCTCGCCTGTCAGCAAAGGCCACGGTCTGCCCACACCCCAGGTGATGAAAGGTCCACCGTTTTCATCCTGCCCATAACCGTCGTGATTGTAGCGACGCCAGCTAGGCCCATACTGGCTGTCGAATTTCAAAACATGATCGATGACTTTGACGCTGGCTACAATCAATGGGTCGTTGGCGGCGAAGATGCCATAGCGCACTAATTCCAAAAAGCCGCCATCGACAATTTCTTTTGCCGGAAACATGTTTTGCGTGCCTGGCTTGCGATTGGCGATGTAGACTTGGGCCTGATTGGGATGAACGTGTTCGCCGGCCGATTTCGTCGGGTTGACACGAATAAAGTGTTCTTTCACGTCCGGATGCAATGTGCCTTCCGTCGTCACTGTCCACTCTTCGATATGACATTTCAAAAAATCGGCGTAATCAATGAGAAAATCGGCCGCTGATTCATCCCCTCGAGCGCGCGCAAAAAACGACGCGCAGGTCAACGAGGCAATATTGGCGGCTAGCGTGGAGGGAGAGTAACCGCCGACTTCTTCCCACCTCTCTTGTTGAGTGATAGGGCCGTGCAGAACCATGAAGCGTGCAGCCATTTTCACCATCGGATATGGATCGAAATTGTTCAGCGCCTCTTCATGACGCAAACGCCAGGCAAGCAAGATAGGGAACGAAAGTTCGTCCATTTGCAAACCTTGCCAGTAAGCCTCCCCGGAGATCCAGAAGTTTTGTGGAAAACTGCCGTCATCGCGCTGACTGGCGGCGAGAAAAATCAAAGCGCGCAGAGGCGTCTCTCGATTTCCTGCGGCTAGCAATCCCGTCGCGCTGTTAACCATGTCGCGCGGCCACACCAAATGATAGCCGCCGAGATCTTCGTCGCCTTTAGCCTCACCTCAAGGTATAGAAAGCGAAGCGATTAAGGCACCAGGATTGAGTTTGTCTTCGTGGGCCATGAGAATTCTGTAGCTGGCATCGAAAAGACGCCCACCGTCTTGTGCCGATTTGCCCAGTGGCACCTTGCCACGCGCCGTCCGTTTCCATTGCTCGACAAAGCGC
>CAJCHQ010001064.1 GCA_903970295.1 Bryobacterales bacterium | reverse complement strand
AGAGAAGCCGGGAATGCCAGTTTCGTATGAGCCCCAGACGGAGCCGTTGATGCGATAAGGTCTTGGTTCGCGGACAAAGACATACCAGAACACGCTGTACAAAATTGCCAGTTCGATTCCGATTACTAGATAGGCGAACATAACGCCTCCCGGCCCCCGTTGGCCTTGGCTTAAGTGATTCCTATTCCCCAGAGCAACTTTTTATCATTGCTTAACTTTCGAACTTATTCTAACGAAACATTACAGGAAAGCGATAGTTTTCTAATAATTCTCCAGATCTCAAGTGGTTAAATCTCAAGTCCTGGAACTGGCACGGGGTATGACTTCTCAGCCCTGGTGCCTTTCAGCGTCAAGAGGAAAAGGGTAAAAGGCTTTGTAAAGTAACGAGGCGAGCGTTACAAGATGAAGTAAAGCGGGAACACGCAGACAACATTGTTCTCTTGGCTACCCTTTCGTTTGTAAGCGGGTACCGGAGCCATATTCCACGTACATTTTGATCAAAGGTTTTTTAGACGGCGAGCGCGGCAGCTTCTATAAATATGGCGTACTGTTGTCTGACAATTTTCGATTCCATTATTCGAGGTTTCCTCATGGAGGTAAGCAAAGTCGCTGTAGTCGGTGCCGGCACTATGGGCTCGACAATTGCCGTTGCTTTCATCAGTCGCGGATTTCCAGTCATTCTCAAAGATGTCGACCAGGCAAGCGTTGACAAGGGAATGGCAACGATCGATCGCCTGCTTAAATCGCGTGTGGAAAAGGGTCTGCCGGAAGCCGAAGCGGCCCGTCAAAGAGCGCTTGTCGAGGCAGCTGTCGACTACTCCGCTTTCGCCGATATCGATCTGGTTGTGGAAGCAGTGCCCGAGTCGGTGACACTGAAGCAGAAAGTATTTGAAGATCTGGATCAGTTTTGCCATGTCGAAGCGATCTTCGCCTCGAACACATCCAGCCTCTCTATTACTCAGTTAGGCGCTTACACCAGGCGTCCGGACAAAGTTGTCGGTTTGCACTTTTTCAATCCCGCCCACTTGATGAAGTTGGTGGAAGTAATTCCCGGTCTGGAAACTTCTCAAGATACTGTCTTGACCGCAGTCGAAATCGGTCAGCAGCTCGGCAAACTGGCGGTGCGCGTGGAAGAGTGCGCGTCTTTTCTGGTCAATCGATTGCTAGGTCGTTATATCAATGAAGGACTATACGTATTGCAAGAAGGTCAAATTGGCGCCCAGGAAATAGATCAGGCCGCCTGTGATTACGCCATGCCCATCGGCCCTCTGGCTTTGCGTGATATGAATGGATCCGATATCGGTTTAGCTGTGGCTCGTTTCAATCATCAAGAATACGGCGATCGTTTTTTGCCGGCTGCCATTCTGGAAGAGATGGTCAACCGCAATCTGCTTGGCCAAAAGACGTTGGCAGGATTTTATTTGTACGATCAAGAGACACGCAAACGCAAAGGCGCCAATCCTGTGGTTGCCGAAATTACGCGATCGTTGGGGACGAAAGCCCCTGCTGACAGCTTTTCAGTAGAACGTTTGTTCTTGCCGATGATCAACGAAGCATTTTTAGTATTGCAGGAACGCATATGCGAAGTCGACGATCTGGACCCGGCTTTGATGGCTGGATTGGGCATGCGCAAAGGACCACTGGCCATAGCCGGCGAGATCGGTTTAGCAACTTGTCTCGAACAGATCGAAAAACTGCACAAGCAGTTCGGCGAGCGTTTTCGTCCAGCACCCCTATTGAAGCGCTTCGTTTGGGCTCGTCGCTCAGCCGTGTTGTAAGTGGCTAATTATCTTAATTTCCTCGGCAAATCGGCAAAAGAGGCGATAATGAGCAGGTGTTTCCCGCTTCCGGTGTCAGCTCACGTTCGCTAAAAAATATTCGGTGGAATGGGTGGAGTCGGCTCAAAATATTCCGACCGAACTCTGGCAACAATATTTTCCGCCCGGTCTGGAAGGTCAATGGTGGTATACCCTTCTGGAAAATTCCGGGCTGGGCGAACAGTTTCGATTTTTCTACGCTTTAGTCAAATCCGGGAAAGAAACGGTGGCCATCGCGCCGGCTTTTCTGATGGATGTGCCAATCGATATCGTTGCACCAGATACGGTGGCAGAACTATTGAAGGCGCTCGGTCCGCTTTTCCCCTCGCTGACGTATCAGCGCACGCTGTTTATCGGGTCGCCTTGTGCCGATGAGGGCACTATCGGCGTTAAAGCTGGTGTTAAATTGCGCGACCTGGTCGTCACTTTGCAGAATGCCCTGGAGAAAAAAGCGCAATCGCTTACCGCTGTCATGGTTGTCTGGAAAGACATGCCGAGCGAATATGACGAAGCCATGAAATTTCTCGATCGAGAGAAAAATCTTTTTCCGATGGTCAGTTATCCCGGCACCGTTTTGAAGTTCGATGGCGTTGCCTCGGTCGACAATTACTATGCTCAATTGAAAGGTTCGCGCAGGCATAATTTGAAAAAGAAGATCAAGCGCAGCAAAGCACTGGTAGAAATCGAGAGCACGGTCTTGCAAAAGCCGGACGAGAAAACGCTCGACGAAATATTTGCTCTGTTCTGGCAAACTTACGAGAAGGGTAAAACAAAATTCGAGAAGTTGAACATCGGATTTTTCCGCCTCGTGGCCGCCTGCGAAAACTCCTGGTTCGTCCTTTTGCGCGAAGCGGCCAGCGGTAAACTTCTTGCATTCATGCTTTGTTTCAAGCTGCACGATCGCGTGATCAATAAGTTTATTGGTTTTGATTACGAGCGACCAGGCGAATGGAATCTTTACTTCAGGCTCTGGGAAGTCGCACTGGCGTGGGTGGTAGCCACTGGCGCGAAAGAATTTCAGAGTGGCCAAACCGGTTACAGAGCCAAAATCGATGTCGGTCACGAACTTGTGCCATTGACCAATCATTGCAAAAATCTCAATCCGATTTTGCAGATGGTCTTTGCCAAAGTCGCTTCTTCAGTCGATTGGTCCAGTCTCGATCCGGATTTGGAAACGTTTTTGAAAGCCCATCCGGAAGCGGCAGGCGAGCCTCAGAAGGCTCTAACTACTTGAAGTCAGTGAAAGGCTTTCCTCGGCTGGCG
>CAJCHQ010001063.1 GCA_903970295.1 Bryobacterales bacterium | reverse complement strand
TAGTGACCACAAATAACCGCCTCCGTTCGTTGATGCCCGGCATCATCAAACAGCAAGTCGGAGATTAAAGGAAGATGGGGATTCTGGTGCGTTTACGTTCATCAGTGCCCGCGGAGTTGGTGAAAACTGACCAATGCATGCCGTGGTTCTTTCGTTATGAGCATGAGCGTATAATCAAGAGTGTCTGGATCATCGTCAAACCCACCGTGGGTTTCGCTACGACACTTTCCGGCTGAATGTGACCGGTCTGAAACGACCAATTCTCCCTGAGCACTAATGAGTTCGCCTACAGTTTTCCGCTCAAATTGATTTGACGGTATACCTGAGAATTTCTGTAATCCTACCAGTGCGACATCGTGTTCTGCATCTTCCATGCTCGCTGATTCGATGCCGCGGGACAACAGATACAGCAACGAATGGTCGTACCTGAACCAGCCGCCCATCGAGCATTTATCATGGTTGCGCTCTAGATCGTCACACAGATTGAAAACGTTGAGGCGTTTTACATTCGTAGGATCAAGTGTTCCCGCCTTTACATACCAATAATCGAAGTCATAAAAACGGATCGCTGGCGCCCAGAGTGTAACGCTGGACACTGGCATTTTCTCCTTCATTAGGCATTGGAGCAGTCCTGCCGCGAAAATCGATCCGGCGCTGTGACCTACGAGGTGAATTTCAACTTCGTTTCTATGTTTGGCAAAGTACATGGCCAGCCGATTTACAAATAACGAGCCGCCCGGCATATCTTTTGGTATATCTGCGATGTGCGACCAATCTGGCATATGTTTCAAAAGGGGCAGCCTATTTGAAGCCAGGAAAGCGTCTTTCTTCATGCGCTCCCATGGACCTGAGCAAATGCGGGAAGCCATTAACTCTGCAAATGATTCGCCCCAACTTGGAACAAATACGCTGTCCGAGCGTGTCGTGAACGGGATTATCGAGCGATACGCATCCCCGGCCGCTGCTCCGTATGTATACGAAATGTAGTCTTCCAAACCGCTGCGCCATACGAAGTTGATTGGATATATGTGATTGGCCAACCAGAACCTTAACTGCTTTCGAGCGATTTCAAAACCTTGAGCTTCAGGAATCAGACCACCATGTGCATAAAGTAGGATGCGTCGCTTGCTGCACTGACCCGTCTTAATCCATTCCGATTGCACTCTTTCAATTTGACTAACCAACGCATCAATATCGGCTGGAGTCGTGGAGAACTGCGACGTGGCCAGTCGTCCATCTTGCGCAGTGTTGATAACGTAGTTCTTTATGTCGGCATATTGAACGGTCGGCTGGCGCTTTCTAATCTCTGCAGAATACATGATCGACTGTCCGCAGATTGTACTGAAGGAAGCAACAGCCTTAGCCTGGTACTGCAGAGACTCAGAGGGCTTCTTCTCCAGTTCAAGCACCTTAGACAAATCGTAGTTGACCATGGCCCAATCAGCGGTGCGGGCATCGCTTGTCTTGGCGTAGGCCGTTAGAGTGACTTTGAGAATTCGTTCACTTTCTTCATATGCACCCTTTTTAAAACTCAGTTGCGCTTTACCTACTGATTTTTTGAATCCTTCTGAACTTTCCCGCGCCCAATCGAACTGCTCCACTCCGGCCTTGAATGTCGTGACTTGGTCGTTAGCGTCAGGGAGATCTTCACCCCAAACTGGGAGAATCGCCCACGCGAACGATAACATTACGATAAGACTCCAAAGTGTCTTCGGCTTGGTTTTCGTGACAATGTTTTTGTTCATTGTTTCATCCAACAGTTCAACAGTTACATGAATCGACTACTGTTTAGGCCACGCCCATAATGGACAACACAGTCCGGCCCGATCAGTGATTGACTGGGGCACACCTCACTCTTTAGCGCAAGCACGAAAGGTCATCGGCAGATTGGCTTTGTATTTGGGTGTTTCGAGAGCATACTCGAAACTAATAACCCAGTTCGCGCCTGACCGCCATTACTTTGCCTTGGCAGTCGATCACTCCGAATTCGCAATAATCGTCGCCGGGATCGTCAATGTCAGTGCCAAATATTTCGACGCGGTTTATCGCGTCCAAATCGAATTCTGCCGGGGTCATTCTGAGCGTTGTCTCACAAAATTGGCCTTTGAGCGTATCGTGCAAGTGCATGGGAGTTATCCTCTAGTCTGATAATTGTACCGCTTCCGACCGACAAGGACCACGGAATCACCAGCGGAAGAATCTTGCTTCAACAGTCGGCTCAGGATGACAGGCGTTTCACACTGCGCAGGAAATCATTGAGCGAGCTGCCAGAAACGAGTACCCTGCCGCCCACGCGATAGTACCCAATCGCCCAGCGAATCAACATCAGCGCTTTTTCTGATCTAACACCCAAGTCTTTGGCCACTTCAGCCATGGTCAGGAATTCATCATCCAGTTCGTCTTCAAAGCTTGGTGCGTCCATCTAAAATGCTCCTGGATATTCGGGCTGCATCAGTTGGCGCTCGGTAGTGCTCATTCAGATACTGGCTGATAGACTTGGTCGGCGCCAACACACGGAAGCCGATCTTCACGTGGCCAGCTTGAATGACGAGCACGGATCATTTACCCTCGATCCAGGTAGCAACCGGCTGGGCGAGCATGGTCGATTTTCATTTTGACATCGGCTCCAACATCAGACCAAGAGAAATCTTGTCGGAGGCGCTGCTCAAGGATGGTCCACACGCAGGCATGATTACTTTGGTCGAGCTGGCTGAAGAGATCGATCTTCCAGACGGTCGCTATTCGCTAGACCCGGCTGTGACTTATGCACCGGCGTCGGGCAAGCGATATGCAATCTATCGGTGGCGAGTGGGGCGCTGAAAATTGATCAATCGAACTCTGGATGATCATACTGTCGCTTTTCTCCAATTCCGAACCAGAAAGGATCACTCGCCATGATGGTTGTTTGTGCCGGATCTGTGCCCAGGGCTATATGCAGCCCGCCGATCATGCCGAGTATTACACTCTGAAGCTTGGCTAGCTCCTCACGTTCAGATTTATTGTCACATGCGACTATCTTTTGACGAAGTTCTTCACGTTGTCCCTCAGCTACTTGAATGTGATCCCTAATCTCTTTTTCTAAAAGAACCATGTCTATCTCCGTTTTGTGCTGGCGACAGAATAAGATAGCTCATTACCGCCGCAAGATGCCGCCATCAAAAGAAGGCGTGGCGCAAATAACAAAAGCAAGATCTCAGGATCACGCGACGCTTTGATGAATGCCGCAGCAAAGGAGAACACCGCATCAACGTACATGGAAACCCTGCTCTAGACTGTCACGGCGACTTCGGCGCCACTAATTCAGGTCGGTTTTGCCTCGCCCAATCACGGATAAAATCGTTGATTTGGTCGGTTGAAACTTTCAACAAATGCTTGCGCAAGTCGGCATTCTCTACTACTTCTGTATCAATATCAGCCGTCCAGCTAGTCACTGATCGCTTAGCCTTCGGATCACGAGTCAAATAACCTTCTTCACAGAGATTGGTATTAACAGCAACCACAGTCGTATTATTGACCCACTTGTACGCCGATATTCTCAGTTCAAGCATAGGTAAATCTTCTAGTTCTGGCAGGTTCAGCGGAGACTTATGATCCCAGTTCTTCATGGCTTGCATGTGGGCATCCATTTGTTTTGACAGTTCGGGATAAGTCTGCACTTTAAACCCGGCAGCACCTAGCTTGACTGTTAAAGAGTGCAGGATCTCGTTGTCAATCTGACACAACGGAGGCAGCGAGCGGATCACTCATTGTTTGGCGACCATATATCTAACAACTCATTGTGCTCAACTCCTAACGGAGGCAGCGAGCGGATCACATTTCGAGATTAGCTCTCAGTCGTTCACTTAGTTTGTGCTCAACTCCTAACGGAGGCAGCGAGCGGTCACCTGCATTCTCGCAACCCCTTGGCTCGTGCTATCGAGTGCTCAACTCC
>CAJCHQ010001062.1 GCA_903970295.1 Bryobacterales bacterium | reverse complement strand
TCGCCGCACCGGCTTCGAAACTGTTGTTGTATCCGTGCACGTAGACAAAGATTTCATTGTGCGCTGACTTCGTAGCGGCCGCCGCCACAATTTCGCCAAATTTGTCATAGACGTCGGCCTCGTTGTCCATTTTCAACGGGTGAATTAAAAACGGCAGCTTGCCTGGCTTGCAGCCAGGTTTCCACCCAAGCGACTCTGACTGAGAGTTTTTGTGCTCGTCATTCTCTAATGTGTAATCGAGCGTGCCACAAGGCAATCTATAGACATGCCCTTGCTCGTTCATGCGAAAAGCACCATAAACCTGGTGAGCCATTTGTCGATCTGTCATGTACAGAACAGGTATTTGCACGTAACGGCTAGCGTTAATCGACTCGGAATGTCTCGACTCGGCCGGCGCGGACTCGGGCAACACCATACTCTTTCCATCTTTTGAGGCTGCCGCCGGGAGATCATCCACGGCGGCAGACGTGGAGACTTCCACTTTTTTTGGAGCCGGCGACGGATCAGATGGATCAGCGAGGCACGCCGGCGGCAAAATGCAAACGCCAAAAAATAGCAAACAAGTTAATCGAGTAATCGATACTTTAGTCAACATGACAATCCGACGACGCCTTCACAGCTTCTTTAGTAGGAACTCCGGTTTTGACAAGCTTTTCCAAATTGGCTGCCTCGGTTTTCAATTGATATTCTTTAACTGGACCGAGGTTGCCGAATTTGTGCAAATTGGCAATAATCCAAAATGGCAATTCGTGTCCAGTGTTATTGGCCGTAATGTCAATCAACTCGTGACTGTTGACCTTGGCTAAATCCTCAAGCAGCGGTCCCGGCTCCCCTAGTCGCTTGAAGCCACCATGCGCTATCGCAGAAGCATTGAGACGACTGTCGTCTGTGGAAAAATAGATACGAGATTTGACAGCGTTGACGTCGAATTGGCTGGCATGGTTTAGGAAAGATCTGGCATCGACATCAGCATTTGACAGGATCAATTCTGAAAATTTGGCTGGTGGCGCCTTGCTGAAAATATTCTGTCCCGACCTGCGCACCATAGCCTCATCTACGAATATCGCACCCATACTGTGCCCAAGTAACGTCATATTGCCTGGACCGATGGTCTTTTCAGCCCGGCCAACAAATTTGCAAAAATCATCGAGCGCTTGCCTGGCCAAAGTCTCGTTTTCGAGATATTTAGTGAACCCGGGTGGCGACATCCAATCGTAAGCGAGAACTGGCATTTGCATGTGCGCACTGAGTCGGGCAGAGCGCTTCATCGACGTCTCGAAATTCGCACAGCAACCATGCACGAAGATGACGATGTGTTTGTCATTCGATGATTGCCGATGCGAGTTAAAACTTTCGACAACCTGCTCGCGATCGAAGGTAGCATCGGGAATTTCGCATTTGCTGGGATCGAATTCAGGCGGTCCCGATTTGCTCAAGTCATCTTTGTGTATTCTCTGCCAACGCATATTAGCTTCGGTGTCATGATCAACTGGACAATAAATCGGCATCGGTACAGCGACATTTTTTACGCCAAAAGTAAGTCCGTTACCATTCTCGGTTTCAGAATATTGCACGGCGTTGCCATGCTTGTCGACGGCGCGGTTCGTGGCATAGAAAACCGGCACAACCAGCCAGTCTCGCACGCCCTTTGTGTCATCCGGCGGAGGCGCAAGCAAAGCGCAAGCACTGAGAACAATTGGAGACAGACCAGCGAAAGTCAAAAGCATAATAACGGAAATATTCCTGCTAACGATCTTACGCCACTTCAATGATGCCACCATATTTGATGCCAACGATTCTGCTGGTTTCAGAGAACCGAATTTTGACATAACAGCCCCGATAACGACCATAACATCCAGGACATGGACAGCCCCATTCCTTCGTCCGTCGGAGAGTGCTAAGCGTATCAGATTGCAGTCCCTTAGCTTGACCAAACTGCCGCATTCGTTAAGAAACTGTGGAACATTCCGACCTCGAGCCAAAATGTTGCCCTCGAGGTTTTCTGAGTTTAAATCGATTTATTGTTATGATCTGGGCTCACCATCAAAAATGGAGGCGCTATGGAAATTGGCATGATTGGCTTGGGCAATATGGGTGTGGCAATCGCGGCAAACCTGATTGCAGCGGGGCATAGCTTGACTGTCTATAATCGAACCCGCGAAAAAGCCAAGCCTCTGCTCAGCCAGGGCGCGATGCTCGCCCATGAACCAGCTGGTACTGCCGGCGGTGACATTGTGATTACCATGCTCGCAGACGACCGCGCTGTCGAACAGATTGTCTTCGGCCCTGCAGGCAGCGAAGATCAATCCTTGATCGTGCACCAGGGAAAGGACACCATTCACATTTCCATGAGTACAATCAGCGCTCGACTTTCACACCGCATAGCAGAAACCAGCAAGAATTTGGGACGCAGCTTTATCTCGGCGACTGTAATGGGTAGACCGGACGTCGCGGAACGGGGAGAGCTGATCGTGATGACTGCCGGTGATTCCAGTTCAATCGAAAAGTGCAAGAAGTTATTCGAGCCTATAGCAAAGAGTGTGCACATTGTAGGCGAAGAACCAGAGCAAGCAAATGTGATCAAGCTCGCGGCCAACTTTATGCTTAGCTCGATGATCGAAACATTCTCGGAAGCTTTTGCATTGGTGCGAAAAAATGGCATCGACCACCATCAGTTCATGCAAATCATGGCGAAAGATTTTTTTCAATCGCCGGTGTACGAAAAGTACGGCAAACTCATAGCCAGCGAAAAATTTGATTCGGGCGCCTTTACCGTGCACCTGCAAGAGAAAGACACGCGGCTCGCCCTGAATGCGGCGATCGAATCAGAAGTGCCGATGCCTTTCGTCTCAGTCCTCGAAAATACGTTCCTAACTGCCATCGGTCGAGGGAAAGGCGATCTGGACCCGTGCTCGATCGTGGAAGTTGCTCTGGAAAACGCCGGTATAACCACATCGAGTAACAAGAAAATTCCAAGATGATTGAAACGCCCAAAGAGCTCAAAAATGGAGCTACTTGAAAGATTTAGGCGACCGGTCTACTATGAACACATCACACGTGACGCGGAAAAGAGGGACGGAGATGCGCTCTTTCGTTCCCTGAAGGGCAAAAATTTTAATATTTCTCAGCGATCGAACAGTCACCGGCTAATAATTGGATGAAATTACCCGTTTACGACTTGTATCCAAGTGACTACACTGATTTTGCAACAAATAGACCTTTCGGTCGTCACGGGTAGGAAACAAACTTTTTGATCTGGGGGGGGTGAATGGCAAAGGCGCCTTTCACAGCCTAACTCACCATTCACCACTGACAGGGCTGAGATCAGATGACAAAACAATCGGAACACTCAACTTCCAATGACGAAGTACAGCCGGGCTCAAAGCCACTCGTTTTGATCATTGATGATAATCCGCAGTACGCCCATTTATTCGAACTGCTCTCGGATAGCTTAGGCATAACAGCCTACATCGTCGATAGCTGCGGCGCCGGTATGCAGTCATTGGAAAAACTGCAATTCGACATCATATTAATGGATTGGGTTATGCCCAATGTCGACGGACCGATGTGCACAACGAATATCAGAGCGATGGAGAAAAAGACCGGGGCGCACATTCCCATCATTGGTGTCAGCGGCCACATCAAGGTCAATCACGAAAATTGTTTAGCAGCAGGAATGGATGATTTCCTGCCCGTGCCTTTTACCATGGAGTTACTCAATGAAAAGCTTAGCTATTGGTTGAAGAAACGTCCTCAACGTTGACCTACACCATCACATTTTTCACGTCACGGTACATGACTAACGCCTGCTTTGTATCACGAGCTCGCTTCATACAGGCATCCGCGGCACCGAGTAAAGAGCTGAGGTCCACGAAATCTTCGGGAATCGTAGCAGAGCCGACCGCTATAGATAGCTGACCGGCCTGCAAGCCGGCCAGAGGCGAAGATGTGAGGCATTTGACCAGGCGATTGGCAAAAATATTGGCGCCACCAGACTTGGTGCTCGGCAGAATCAGGGCATAATCGAAAGCATCGTAATGCGCGAGCAGATCCTGATGTCTCTTCAGTTGACTGACTCGCAAAGCGGCGTCAACAAGAGCCGGGGCAGGCAGCATCTGTCTGACAATTTCTCCGCCCGAACTGACCAGGCAACGCATCTCGAAAACAATTACAGATAGCGGATTTTTTGCCCTGTAACTACGAAAGTATTCCTGCTCGAGGAAGTAGAGAAATGCTGGATAGACGAACATGCCTGTATCCGCTCTTCGCAGGCTCATCATCACTGTCTGTATTGCACCCACATCGATCTGGCGTGGCTCGATCTGAAAAGGCTGCGGTGTCGTCGTCGCATTAGTGATGGCGACGAGATCGCTCAAAACAAGATGATAAACCGCCTGCATCAGCTGGTTGCGCGAAAGCGCCATCAATCTGCCACTCTCATCAACAGTCTGCCGTCCATCCAGGTTGTGATAGAACCGGCCTAACAGCGCTACATCGGATGGCTTGCCGGCTGCAACTTTTTGCAAGAATTCCATCTCGGTTATATTAGGATTTTTTGGCACGAGCATAGAAGTGGGTTTCATACCAGCTTCAGCCAGATAAGTAATTCGTTCCGATAACTGCATCGCCTGAGCGAGCAGTGACTCGAGACTGAGGTGAACAGTTTGATTGTTCCTCAGAACTCTCGGCTCGAACACAAACTGACCAGTGCTCCAGGTCAGAAGTTCGATGATCGCGTCGTCCCCGACTGCATCTGAAGCAGTGGCGTCGACCGGCAATCCATCTTGCATGTAGACCACGGCGGTGCTTTGCGCGGAGCGAAGTTCGAGCCTGCCCGTCACTTTCGCCGCCCTGATCGTCTGCAGAAGTTTGGCCGGGGGAAATTTGGTCAGCTCACCTGTACTTGGAATTGCATCTTCACGCGTTGCCGCACGTTCGGCTTTAGCCTGGTCTTGAAATGATTTATCCACCGACAGCATGAACGATTCGACCGCAGACGCTGAAGCATCTGGAGCGGCTCCGGTTTGCTTAGCCCCTTTCTCGGCCTTTGTCGAATCGGCGCAAGAAGAGAGAATCAGGTTATACACCAAAAGGACATCACAACTAGTGTAATCGAAAGCTGTCTCGCGCCGTTTCCCCTGCTCGCGATACAAACGCCACAGTGGATCACCGCCCTTGATGCTACAAAGAGCTTCCAGGGTGTAAAGCTTGTCGCCGGTGCGCCAAACCGCCTGAAAACCTTTGCCCCTCTTCTCCAGGGCCTGGGACAGAAGGTGATGCAAATCCGGTAAATCAGGACGCGTCGGCAATGTCTGCGCCGGTCCTAAGAATGTGCTTTTTTTGAGCATATTTGCTGATCTCTATGCCGGTGGAAGTGCCTGCACTTATATGCCACGTAATCGGTCGGTCATCGCTGGAATATTTATTATTCCGCTGATCGAGGTCTAATGTCTCGATACATGACAACCGATTGTTTTGTTTGCCTGGCTCTGTTCATGGCTGAATCACAGGCACCCAGCAACATGCTCAAATCGAGAAAATCGTCAGGAATCGAAGCAGAACCGAACGCCAGCGAAAGCAGGCTCGAATCAACTCCGCCAGCCAGGGGCGAAGCTGTCAAGGCTTTGACGATCCGGTTTGCGAATATTTGAGCGCCACCAGCTTTGGTGCTGGGCAACAAAAGTACGTAGTCAAAAGCGTCATAGTGCCCTAGCATATCGACATGCCGTTTCAATTTGCTGATGCGCGAAACAGCGTCGACCAGAGCCGGATTAGGCAGAAGCTGACCAACAATGTCTTGCCCCACCTGGCTGATCAATCGCATCTCAAAAACGATCACCGACAAAGGACTGCCGGATCGATAACTGCGAAAATATTCCAGCTCGAGAAAATACAGGAAAGCCGGGTAAGTAAACATGCCCGTCTCAGCTCGGCGCAAGCTCATCATCACGTTCTGAATGGCGGCGACATCGATCGTGCGCGGCTGAACTGCGCTTTCGTCATGCTTTTGATGGTTGGAAATTACAATCAACTGATTGGAGACGAGGTGAAAAATCATGTGCACAATCTGATTGTGAGAAAGTTGCATCGCTTTCTGTAATTCTCTTACTGACTGTTTACCATTCAGGCTGCGATAGAACTTGCCTAATGTTCCGACATCAGTGGGACACCCTCGCGCTATCCGCTGGACGAATTCTAAATCCTTCAAATTGATATCTACCGGCTGCAGAAAAGAGCAGGGGCGAAAACCGGCATTCTTCAAAAAGCTGATCCGGTCCGACAGCTGAATTCCCTGGGCCACCAGGGATTCTATTCCTTGATGGATTGTTTGCAAATCGGTGCGGATATCCGGTTCAAATACAAATTTTCCCTCTTTCCAAGTGATTAGCTCAATCAAGGCGTCTTCACCGATGACATCACCAGTAGTGGCATGCCTGGGATTGCCGCCTTGCAAGTAAATCATCCCTAATTCTACCCCATCATTAAATTCGAGCTTACCGGTGACTTTGGCGGCAACCAACGATTTGAGCACAGCCTGTGTTCCGACATGAGCCAGATCTCCCTGATTAAGCAAGGACTTAGCGATGCCAGTGTCACCTGACGTAAGATCCTTGTTCAGATCCAAATCTGGCCGCGTTTTGATAATCGATCGCTTCAGCGAATTGATCGGCTCGATCTGGAAATCGGAAGCTTTCAATTTGCCTTCAGCGGATACTTGCAGAACTTCGTTGCAGCTGGAGACGATCAGATTATGCAGCATCAGTACATCGCAGCTAGCGTATTCGAACACAGTCTCTCGTTTCTTGCCTGATTCTCCGTACGAGAGACGCCATTGCGGGTCGCTGCTTTTGGGACTGCTGATAATTTCAAGCAAAAATTCGAGCCGCTGATCAGCACTCTCCCACGAGATCTGCATCTGTCTTCCCCGCTTCTCTAGGGCTAATGACAGATATTGATGAATCTCAGGCAATCCCGGCACGGCGGGAAGCTGTTTCAGTTGGATCGGCAGTCCGCTCTTTCTTAGCACGTCGGGACCTTCAGGCTGCTCCAGATTCTATGGAATTATGCCCGAATTTCCACACTCTGCAATTACTTTTTCATAGACACCGCTTTCTCGTAATCGGCATCTGCAGATTTTTGCTGCTGCAGAGCCGAGTAGGCCTTAGCACGCACGTAGTATGCCTCTGCGCTTTGAGGCGCCAGCTTCAGTGCCGATGTGCAGGCTTCAACGACCAACTGGGGATGACCGAGACTGGAATGGCAATTTGCTCTAAGCAGATAATCTTCCGCATTGGGCTTGGCCAACTTGTTCGCCCCATCCAGGTCCTGCAAGCAATGGTCGAAGTCGTGAAGAAAGAAATTAGCGTTTGCCCGCTCTCGCAGCAACACCG
>CAJCHQ010001061.1 GCA_903970295.1 Bryobacterales bacterium | reverse complement strand
GCCAGCGGCATCCTCAACGTCAAATTGGATACGCCTCTGGAGGCTTGGCGCACCACCGTTTTGGAAATGCTCACTACCCTCTATCAGGCGAGTTCGATCGGATTTTCATTCAATATGCTTAACCTGCCAACCGACGAAATTTACCGACGTGACCATTTGTTCTATGCCGATCCAGTCGTTTACGAGGAACTTTGCAAAAAGCACTTCGGCACAGATGTGAAAATTTTATTTCACGAACAACTCTACGAATTCACGGTTCTGGTCAAGGGACTACACGATCGAAACTGACTATAGCTTCTGCATTTTTCCAAAAAACCGTCGCGAGAAAATTATGCCAATACCTTTCAATAAGCCCTACGCCACTGGCAAAGAAATAACTTATATCGAAGAGGCGATTAATAACGCTCACCTTTCTGGAGACGGCCCTTTCACTAAAAAATGCCATGCCTGGCTGGAAAGCACGATTCAAACAAAAAAAGCCCTGCTCACCAATTCATGCACGGCAGCACTGGAAATGGCTGCCATTCTGGCTGATTTGAAAGAAGGCGATGAAGTAATCATGCCCTCTTTCACCTTCGTCTCGACCGCCAACGCTTTTGTCTTGCGCGGCGCCGTACCAGTCTTTGTAGATATTCGTCCAGATACTGTAAACATAGATGAGAAGCTGATCAGAAAAGCGATTACCAAAAAAACTAAAGCCATAGTGCCTGTGCACTATGCCGGTGTCAGTTGTGAGATGGATGTCATCTTGGCTCTGGCTGAAGAATATAATCTGCTCGTGATCGAAGATGCGGCCCAGGGAATTCTTTCCACTTACAAAGGCCGTCAACTCGGGTCGGTGAGCCATATGGCGGCTCTCAGTTTTCATGAAACCAAGAACATCATTTCGGGTGAAGGTGGTGCCCTTTTAGTCAATGATCCGAAATTGATCGAACGGGCCGAAATCATTCGCGAGAAAGGTACCAACCGCAGTTTGTTTTTTAGAGGACAAGTAGACAAATATCGCTGGATGGACATCGGGTCTTCAT
Source organism: Bryobacterales bacterium (assembly GCA_903970295.1). Next base: position 14,709 of record CAJCHQ010001061.1, on the reverse strand, counting down.
TCCTGCCCAGCGAATTGCAAGCGGCCTATCTCTGGGCTCAATTGGAAGCAGCGCAAGAAATAACCAGCCGACGCCTGGAAATTTGGAACAACTACTACAGAATGCTTGCTCCCCTGGAAGCGAGTGGTCTGATCAGAAGACCAATCGTGCCCGAGCACTGCGGGCAGAACGGACACCTCTTCTATATTTTGCTGGCTCACGGTGAGTGGCGCGATCCTCTGTTGACCTTTATGCGCGAAAAAGGCGTGGGCACCATGTTCCACTACGTTCCCTTGCATTCGGCTCCGGCCGGGCAGAAATTCTGTCGCGTCGAAGGCTCTCTGACCAATACCGAATCAGTCGGTGAGTGCTTGATTCGCTTGCCCTTCTGGAACCGCATCAGTCTCGAAGAACAAGAACAAGTAGTCAGTCTGCTCGGTCAGTTTTTGACCGAACAAGCCAAATCTGGGGCAAGACCCAAAGAATTTTCCACGAAGCCATAGTGAGTTAGAACTGATGAATCTCGTTCAAACACTGCATCCGATTCTCTCGTTCGGGCCAATGTACAGAATGGCCATGAATTTGTTCGGCAATTTAGATGCTCGAAAAAGTTATGTCGACCTTTATGTTCGTCCAAAGAAAGGCGATCGGGTAGTCGATCTGGGCTGCGGCCCGTGCGAGATCCTCGAATGTTTACCGGCAGTCGATTATGTCGGCGTCGACTTCGAGCCTCACTATATAGCTGACGCCCAAAAACGCTTTGGCGAACGAGGCAATTTCATCTGTGCCGATATCGCCGATTTGAAACCAGGCATCTTCCCTCCAGCCGACATCATCCTCGTCACCGGAGTAATTCATCATCTCGATGACGAAGTGGCTCGTCACATGCTGACCGTAGCGCGCTCCTTGCTCAAAGAAACTGGCCGACTCGTCAGTCTGGATGGATGCTTCCTGGAGAGTGGTCAGCATCCGTTCGATACCTGGATGTTGAGCAACGATCGGGGCAAATTCGTCCGCAAAAGACCAGAGTACGAACGGCTGGCCGGAGAAGTTTTTCCGCACGTAAAGTCTTCGGTGCACTCTAATCTTCTTCGCTTTCCGTATACGCATATCATCATGGAATGCGGGCTCTCTCCGATTTTTTGACCGTCAACCCAGCAATTTTGTCGCATGGGTACCCGCGATAACAACTCGGCGCTGCGTGTGAAAACATCATCGCAGCGCTGGCTAGCCCCAGGCGAACGTGATATCCGCTGCCACAGCGGTAGGTAGCATTGGTCTCTCTACCAACTTGGAAATGGTGGCTGCGATAACCCTGCGGCAATGCGGCAATCAAAGATTACTCATCATTCGCTCCAGACTATTTGAACATCGTCGTGGTGGTAATAAATCTTACCTACTGTCCGCCAGGGCGCTTTTAAATTGCGCTCGAACACATCAGGTAGCCATTGCGCATTGGACACTATAATCGGCTTCCGGTCTATGCGAATGAAACCGGAATTTCCGTGATCTTTGCGGCCAGCATTCCAAAACTTGGCTATACGTCTTAAATCGTTGACCCGTGTTGTTTCATCGGTTCTCGGCCAGAAGGCAAGAAAATACCAGCAAAACATTCGTCCCACTGAGTAAGGTCCCGTCATACCGTTTGGCTGAAGGAAGGGCAAGACTTGCTCTGTAGAACCTTCCCCGCAGTACACGAGTCTGGTTTCTTGTGTGTAATCAATCAATAAAGCGTCCAAGAAGACGGCATGGGGATAAAGGCCAGTAAATGGATAAACCGCGTCACAGAACTTCTGCCCTGCAGACCTCAGCACAACCGGATTTACACTTCCTGGAACAAGTATTGAGGATGGATTTATCCAATTAATAATTACAGCGGCAAAAAGCCAGAGCACACACAGGCTCTTAACCAAAAGCATATTTGCCGTATGCACAGCTGCCGGGTTGGCTAGTTTCGGTCGTTCCCCAGGAATCATGGCTAGAAGAAAAGCACAACAGACAACACTGAACAAAGGAATTGGGAAAGAAAGTGCCAGTCCGGCATGAAACATAGCGGAGACGCCGAGCGTGATTACTCGCCACGGTCGGATCAAAATCGCAATCGGAAAACCGAATTGCAAAAGCGTCGTAGAAAAGGACAATGCCTTACTTAGAAGCTCATTGTGCAGAAAAGGAACATCGTTGAACACCATAAAGGGAAGCGAAGTCGGCGTCCAGACGCCAAGTTCGTTCTTCCACATTACCGTAGCCATTTTCCACGAAACCGCATCCAGGTACAGGACCGACATAGAGATCATGAGAAAAAGAACGTGATACCACTGCGCAGCATCAGTAGCGCGATTAGCCCTTGCGTCAAGCGAATAGCGCTGATTGGTTGGAGCCAGCAACAAAAAGAGAGAGCCGGTGAGATACAGGCAATCAGCGTGATACATGAATTGCAGACAGGGAGCAAGATAGCCGAGAAATATCACTGTGCAAAAGTAATTGATTGCAGCGGAAATTCGCATTCTCCAACCAAGCACAATTGCAACGAGACTTGCAAGATGAATGCCTAAAAGCAGGGTGGCAGTCGTCTCGATCACTGAGTTTGACAGCGACCCAAGGTAGAGCTTCTGCCTCACTAGTTCGGGCTCAAGCAAAAGAGGTTGGAAATAGAAAAGCTGTAGTATCTCCAATATCAACGACAGCGCAAAAATTATTCTGAACCCGGCCAATCCGCTTGCATTGGGGTTGATCGAAAACCACTTATCTAAAGATGACTTCCGCGACAGCTTGGCCTGGTCAAAATTGTTTTTGGGAGCAATGGCTAACAGAGACATTCTTAAAGTCCGCTCACCTGCGCGAATTGGTTCCCAACTCTAGATCGAGAAGATGCCTGGATTGTATCGATTCACATCACAAGGTTGCAAGGTGATCCGCTTTACCTGAGTGAATCCTTGAGCCCCATATCAGAAAGCTTGCAAGGAAACATGCTTCAACGTATTATTGTCGACCTCCATGATCCGGTAAAATCTCAAATTGTGAGCACGTCCGCAACAAATCTAGATTCGTTTCTTGGTGCTTACCAAGATGACTTCGCCTATGCCCTGGATAATCGGCTGATGCTTAGTTGGTATCCACAAAGAGTGATGTTGCAAGCTCATGGTCAATCACTTCTGGAATTAGGGGTCGGTCACGGATACACGACCAAATTATTTTCGGAGCGCTTCCCTCACCATGTCGTGATCGAAGGCTCGCCCGAGGTAATTGCCCAATTCCGCGGCAACTTTCCTGATTGTCGAGCGCAAATCGATCTGGAATATTTTGAACGGTTCAGTAGCGATGAGAAATTCGACAACATCGTCATGGGCTTCATCCTCGAGCATGTCGACGATCCCAAAGAAATATTGATCAGGTTCAGACAGTTTCTCGCTCCCGGTGGTTCGATTTTTGTGGCCGTGCCCAATGCCGAAGCATTGAACAAAAGAATCGGTCAGGCAGCTGGTTTGTTGGACGATCTTTTGGTTCTCAGTGAGGCAGACCTGGCTCTTGGGCACCAACGGCTGTTCACGCTGCAGTCTTTACGCCAACTCGTGACGGAGTGCGGTTATCGCGAACATGCAGTCGAAGGTCTCTTTCTCAAACCAATTACGACCGGTCAGATTAAGGAGCTGAAGCTCTCCGAAGAAGTATTGCAAGCGATGTTAAAAGTGGGCATAGACTATCCCGAACTTTCTGTAGGCCTGCTCATGGAGTTGAAAGAGGCTGCTTGCTGAAAGTCTTGATTTTGGGTCACGACTCATTTGTCGGCAAGCGCCTGTCCGCTCATCTAAGCAAGAAATTTCAGGTGTCGACGGCCGGTAGGCGCGGCACGGCTAACTATTTCATCGATTTATCCCGCACAGGGTGTGACTACTCGTCATTTCAACCGGCCGATGTGATCGTCAATTGTATTGCCAATTTCGCGCAGTCCAATTTGGATGATTTAGTCGCCAACGAGACAATCAACTCACTTGGTGTGCTTGAAGTTGGCAGATTAGCTAAGCAAGTAAACTGCCGCCAGATCATTTTGCTTTCTTCGATATCGGCGTTGAATGAACCAGGGAACCAGTATTTCGGTTCGTATGGCTTGTCGAAAAAACACGGCGAGGAAAATCTGGAGATGGTAGCGAAGCATCTAGGTGTCTCTAGCGCGGCCCTGCAATTCAGTCAAATTTATGACGAAAAGGGCGAGGCTAAGGGACACCAACCCTTACTCTATCAGCTTCTCGACAAAGCCAGGGGCGGAGTGGACATCACCATATATGGCAAAGCCGATCCCTTGCGAAATTTTATTCACGTCCAGGATGTAGTCCAAATCGTAGAGGCGGCAATCGATCGAACAATCGCTGGTAAGTTAGCGTGCCCGCATCCGATCAGTTACAAGCTGAGCGAAATAGCGGCGCTCGCTTATGAAATGTACGCAACAAAGGGAGCGGTAAGCTTCGATCACACCAAAGCCGATATAGCCTCTGTTTACATTCCCACTGATTTGAGCGCGTACGATCGCCTGAATTTTCATCCTCAAATCGACATGGCCAGGGGCATCGCACTAATTAGAGACAGAACCGAGCTAGCCCAATCTTAGGTGGCTCATCGAGAGATGAGAATCTTATCGACGACGCCACCGATTCGAGTGCCGTATTTGAGATTCTCGTATAACCCGCGATCGAAGCCTTGTTCAGCCATTCCTTGACACATCGCCTCGACGTCGTAAACAATTCTGTGCAATGCAATTGTTCCGTCATCCGCCAGAGTAGCAAACGCTGCCCGCGCATCCCCGTCGCGTGGTTGTCCCACAGAACCCGGGTTGCAATAAACTTTATTTTCCAGCTGGGCAGTAATCTGTACGTGGGTGTGGCCGGAGAAAAAATATTTGCCTGGACGCTCTCGGAAGTAGTCAGCCGAGAGCTGGTAAAGATATTCGTCGCGAGGGTCGCGCCAGCCGCCATGCACGCATGAAATAAGCTGCCCGTCGGTATGGACAAATTCAAGCTGGGGTGGCGATTTTTGCAGCCAGTCAAACTCTTTCGCGCCGATGGTTAAGCGTTGATGCTCCAGGCAGACATTTGCCGATGTCGAACGTGGGCAAGGCTCACCGCTGACGATGTAATAATCGTGATTGCCCATAATATTTGTGATTTGACGCCGGCTCAATTCTTCGATGCATTGATTAAGCTGACAGTAGTAGCCGGCTACATCACCAAGCGAGATTATGCGAGTACAACCAAGGCGGTCAGCCTCTTGAAGAACAGCGGTCAAAGCCGGAAAATTGCCGTGAATATCAGAAATTATGGCGAGCGTAAGCGATCACATCCTCTAAATAACGCGCGGCCTGCCCTTTCTTGATCTCGTCAGGCTGACAACGAATCGCTTCGAGATAATATTGCAGGCACATTTTCGCCTCATTGTAGCCGAAAGCAGCACGGATCGACGTCGCCGAAGACACTCGCGGATTTACTTCTAAAAGGAAAGCGTTCGCCCCTTCCATGCGAAACTGAAAGTTTGTCGGTCCGATCGGCAAATATATCTCCACCAACCGGCTTATAAAAGTGTCAAGCGGTGCGTAGTCGCTTTCCCCTGGCGAAACTACTGTTGCTTTCGCAGTAGAGCCGTCAGGTCCCAGCCGCCGGCGCAAAATAATCGCCGTTGACGACGAGCCATCCCCATAGCCGAATACGCTCGCCGTGTATTCACTGCCGGCGTTGCCGACAATGCGCTGCACCATGAAATTGTCGCCGAGTTTTTTAGCCCAATAAAGTAAATCATCTTCGTTTGTGATTTCGCATATGCCTTTGGAACCATACGAGCGACGGGGTTTGAGAAGAAAAGGACAGCCCAGGCGGGCAGACAATTCGGCAAACGTACCGTCGATTGCAGAATCGATTACAGGCAATTGATGTTTGATCAACTCCAAATGCATCGTCCATTTGTCATAACTGACCGCGATCAAGGGGGGCTGATTGAGGGCGATCTTGCTCGCCAGGCCGGCCAGAATATCTGGTTCCTGACCGAGTCTTTCCACCTCCTGCACAACTACCGGAATAAAAAGGTGGATGTCGTGCTCTGAACAAATTCGTCTGAGAAAATCGGCGTACCCGGGATCCCTCACAGGTACCGCCAGCTGAAAGCGATCGCACCAGTTTTGACCGACGGCATCGTCATAAATATCGACACCAATGACATTGGTCTCATAGCCGGATTGCTTGAGAGCGCGCACGACGCCGTAGCCAATTACACCACCGACGCCGCTGACTAATACGTTATACATCTATCGGTAGATATTCTTGATGATGGCTACGGGGCGGTTTTGCACCTGGTTGAAGACTTTCCCGAGGTACACGCCTATTATGCCAAGGCACGATGTCATGACACCTAACGAAAATGTAATCATGGTCGCCAGTGAGGTGAAGCCCAGAAGAACATCATGAAAAATCAAATCTCGCAAAACGAAATATGCACCCAAAATGAAACTGACGGCAGTGGTGCCGACACCAAAATAAAGCATCAAAGTGAGAGGCGCGGCGGAGAATGATGTGATGGCATTGACGAGCAAAGAAACGCGGCGAAAAAAACTGTATGTGCTCGGCGTCTTCCTTTGAGTTTTGACCACGGGTATACCGATCTGTTTGAAGCCGGTCCAATACATCATTCCGGCCATGAACAAATCTTTGTCGCCCAGTTCCATCAGACTGGAAACGTAATTGCGCTTCATCAGCCTCTCAGTGCAGACATTGGCTGGTACTTTGGTCTCGCACAGGGAATTAAAAACGTTCCAGAAGATTTCTCCGGAATAGCGTTCGAACCAACTTCCCTTGCGCGTTTGTTGAAAGCCATAAACAACATCGGCATCTTTTTCAAGCATCGTCTTGTAAAAATCGACCAAAACCGATGGCGACACTTCCAAGTCGCAGTCAGCAAAAAATATGTACTGACCAGACGCGTATTTCAGCCCGGCGTGCGCCGCTTTATGATGTCCGAAGTTTCTCGACAGGTCGATTATCACTATTTCTTTAAACTGTTCTTGGAGCTTGACGGCAGTTTCGAGCGAGTCATCGGGGGAGCCGTCGTTGACCAAAATGATTTCGAAGTTGTGACAGTTGATTTGGTCGAGACTGCGGCAACACACTTCGACAAACTCTTTGAGGAAGGGACTGGATAAATAAAGGGTCGAGACAATACTAAGTTCTGGCCCGAGATCTCGACTTATTTCTAGATCGTTCATAAGTCTTTCAGAAGGTGGGGACTTCCGCGAATGACTTCATGAACTTGGTGCTGTTCGGACCTTCGTTGAAGATCAAATCCAGAACCGACACCGAATGTTCGAAAGGTCCAAAGAGCTGGCGATAAGGCGGGTATCCAGAATAATCCATCCATATTACTTTGATGTCATTTTCGGTGAACAGCCCGACATCGAGATAGTTTTTTGCGAGCGGTCCCGAGATATAAGTCGAAGCACCGACTTGCTTGCACAGATTGACCAGGCGCATGTTTCGGTCGTCGTGAAGTTCATACTCGTCGGCACGAGTAATGCGGGTTTTAATCGAAAAAAGATTGCACACCCACTTCAAGAAGCGCAGGTTGATCTCAGAAAGGTTAGTTGTGTCGAGGTCCCGATAAAATTCGGCGACTTCGTCTTTGTACTGGTCAAAATATTCTGCCCGCGCGTAATTACAAGAGATTGAAGTCCAGTGCTTTTTAGCCCATTGTGGATCGGCTGTAACTACCTCATCGATGCGCGTTTTCAAACCGAACGGCAGAGACACTGGGATCGTCAGCCACTGCACGCCCTGAGCAGACTTGACTTTGTTGCGATTGCGCCAGTCGTTCTTGGTATATTGCACGCAGTCGTAAATGATGAATTCATCCACCGTGTTGATTTGATCGAAATACCCTTTCCAGGGTACGTAATTCGATTGATTGATGGCACAAATCTTAGACATGAGTCGCTCGGCGGGTGAACCTGGCTTAATCTACCGGCTTACTAGAACGACGGCAGCCGACGTTATTGTACATGGTCGTGTCCATCTTCCAAATCGACCTTCCGGTGCCGTGACGATCGAGCAATCAGTGAGCCTGTAGAGCGGCGGGCGGAGAGACTGCCTCCGGTCGTTTCTCGTAAACGAGCCAGCCGTTTGTACGCCCGCTCAAGTCGTATTTTTCGTGCAGCTTTCTCATCACCGGTGTCAGGAAGAGACGAAACCATTCTTGATCTTTCAAGACCGGATCGGAGTCCTGGTCATCAATCAAGATTACCTGCTCGCCGCCCGCTAACAAATCATTGGCCAGAAGCCGATGGTCATCCTCAGTCGTCGCTCCGAAGACCGGATCGATAAAGGGAGTTTTGGCATAAACGCCCGTGGCTTTCGGCACGATGAAAGAATAGATCGTCAAATAGTTGAGGGTCGCAACTTTCTTCATGTTATTCACGAGGCTGCATTTGCGCTCTAAGTAAGCCCCCAGCTCAGCGGGCAAAACCGTACCTGCGATTGACACGCCTTGCGCCAGCGAATCGGTGCGGCTGTTGAAGTGTCCGCGGCTGAAGCGCATGATTAGGGGGCCGTACTGAGTGAGCGCCGAGCGATAATCAGCAAGCACAGTGGGGACGATGTTGAAAGCGATGAAGCACGCGGCAATTAGCCCTGCTAGCCTGACTTGGCGGCAGCCACGCGCGGCGATAACGGCGGACCTTAAGAGGTCTATCAACAACGGTCCGTAGAAAATCCAGATGCTCGCCAAATTCGACGAGTAAGGCCGAACAAAGTAATAACACTCCCAGATCAATAGAAAGACGGCCAGAAATGCTCTAAACGCAACGACGGAATTGATCTCTTCCGGGCGCGTTCTCGCCGCCTTCAAAAGCACGTAAGCAGCGTGAAGAAAGATCGCCGCACCGAGTGGGGACGGCCAACCGGGACTGCTCGTCAGGCTGGAGAAGTGGAAGGCATGCGAGACATACGATGGATCGAGAAAGGAAGGAACGGTACCAAAAAGTGAAACAAAAAGAGCGATATACACACCGATAGCCGCGGAAAAACCCAAAACAAAAGGCAGTGTCATCTCAGCTATCAGAGCCGGACCGTGTTTGCCAGAGCGACTGCGCAGAAAAAACACCATAGCCGCAATGCTCAGGGTAGCAGCGATACCAGTTTCTATATTGCAAAGAATAGAAACGCAGGACAGTGCGCCGCAAACCAATCCAAAAGCTCGATATGGCAATCCGGCCGCCAATTGCAAAAAGAGTAACGGCAGTACACAACCCAAAAAGCGCCAGGCCGAATGATTGGGAAATTCGAAGCCAGTGCCTCGGCAGTTGTACCAGGGCAGCAGAGGCATGATCGCAAAGAGAGCTAGAGCTGCCCGCCCCCTGACAAATTTCGTGTAGGACAGGGCGATGACAGCGAGCATCAGCAGTTGCAAAAACTGAACAATATGAACGTCTTGACCAAAAGAAACTACGCCGAATACTTTTTCATAGGCACCCAGTAATGTGGGCGGTAAAACGCCATAGATCTGGGAATCAATGCCCAGGCCTCGCGCTAACCGATCGGCTTCCAACATAGTGACCGTGTAATGCTGTTGTGATTGCACCACATCAATTTGGCAGCAGTTGCTGAAGTCTGGCGCTAGAAACAAGCCGGGGATAGTGGCGGCGCCAATTATGAGGACAAGCACAGCTTTGGCAATCCATGTTTGCAATCGGCTGCGATAGTGGACGAGCAGGCCAGCGGCTATGACGCCGAGAATGCCAGCTACTCTGTCTTCGAGCCAACAGCCGCTGGAGTAGTAGGAGAAGATGAAGAAACCAACGAGCCCGGTGGCCAAAAGCTGGGCCAGCTTAGGACTCTCGAAAGCGGCAAAACGAGAGCGCAACCTTTGCGGCAGGAATGCCCAGGTCAGAGTGAAGATTCCCATTAAGACGAGAAAAGTTTTGTGGGCTACGAGCATCGCCCGCTTGTCCGCTGGAGACACGTGCCACAGGGCGCATTCCATCTTCCACAGATAAGGGCTTTGCTTGAACCAGATAGGCAGAGCCTCGTGATGCAAGAAACCGACTATGGCGGCAATTGAGAGAGCGACAACGATCGCAGCAATGATTACCGATTTGTCACCAAGCCATGTTTGCCGAGTCGCGCGTCGCTCTAGCGCCGTGGCTCTGGTTTCGACTAATGGGCTGGAAACAGTCATATTGAGCAAGGTCGATCGTTCAACTCCGGCCAAACAGTATGAGAAAAGCAGCTATTGGGAGCTGCATTCCATAATCAAAAGGGTATAGGGCACGTTCAAAAGGTCATTATGCAGATGTGCTCTGATCGCCGGAAAGTGTTGTTTGGCTAATTTGACGTACTCATCTTTCTTGCGCACGAATTTGCCCCGATCGTTACTGAGCATCCACTTAGCGAATGGATGTTGCCCTTGCTCGAGATAGCAACCATCATAAGTGACTAACCTTCCGCCAGGTTTCAGGAAAGACTTAGCCAGTGAAAACAAATTAAGCGCTTCATCATCGTTCAAATGATGCAAAACTCCGGTTGCCAGAACGATATCCGCATCACTAAATAAGCCTTGTTTCAGATCGGCGATGTTCAGACACATGAACTGTCCGCGATTGCCGAAGCGCGCTTTGGCATCGTCGATATACTTCTGCTCGAAGTCGACGCCGATATAATCGACTGCCGGCAGGTGATCGAGCACCTCACAGGGACCACAACCCATGTCGATGATCCGGTCGCCGGCTTGCGCTCTGATGTAATTGTCCATATGCGTTTTGCGGGCAGAAGGACCACCAAGCATAGTCATCGCTACTCGGTACATCGGACCGAAGGACAACAGCGGGTGAATAGTCTGGACAAGATTCATGCGTATATTTCCTTCGCTTAATCCAAAGCCACTCCGGGATGTCGTTTGACCGTTCGATCACTGTTTATCGGCAAGGACACGCTGATTTCGGAATCTACTTCAGCGCCGGCAGATCATATCATGTCAACTGGCTTGAGAAGTGGCACTAGACTTATCTTTCAGCCTACCGTTCAAAAACGCTCTGCCACCTTAGAAACAAGAGTCGCTTATGAAAAACTAAGGTTGCCTACTATTAACAAACACCAACCCGATCAGCGCTCGGCTTGGCCGCGGGAATCGACTGCATGCCCATCTTTGAGCAGATAGATGGCATAGTCGCCTCGCACCACGTATGGTGCGTAGTAGCGACTGAGATATTCTCTGTCCAGACTGTTGAGCAGACCAAATTGCGCATCATCGGTGGCGACGAACACTTCCGGCAACCCGGAACGGGCATAGAAGGCTTGGAATGACGATTTGATTTTTTCAAAGTGGGGCCCGGAGATGTGCCACAGCGTCGGGTCGACCGGCTTCAGATCGGACAACAGATAGAACCCCGGCGGTCCGGCAATGTACACAGTGCCATAGTGGCGAGAGAGCGGGGCGAGATCCGAGCCAAGCGCCAAAATCTTTTCTTTTTGTTCCGCCCTTGTCCGCAGAAAACGAAATGGCCCAGCCGGCATGCGCTTGAGACTATGCCAATCTTGATCGCGATCGGTTCCATAGATGCACTCGAACGAGCTGCGCAAAAGCACCAGACAGCAAACGGCAGCAAAAAATGCGCTAATGACGTAAGACAGGCGGTGCCGCAACTGCCCACGCTGATGCAAGATCTCGCACAAACCTAGACAGACCGCGGGAAACGCCCCCAAGCAGAGAGATTGAAATCCGTTGCCACTGGAAAAAGCAGTGGTCAGCCCAGCTACATAGGAGGCAGCAATCGCCGCGTAAGTACTGGGCGGCATTTGTCTGAAGCGAAACAATTGAGGCAGCACAAAGAAAGCGATGAGGGTTACTTCCGCATGAGACTGCACGTACATGCTACTCGGTAAAACAGAGACTACGATCAGCATAATGCTAAAAACTAGCAGACTAATATTTCGCACAATCTGGCTCGACCAGAGGGAATGCCCTAAAGTGCACAAAAGAGCGATCAGCGTAAAGACCGGAAAATAGTGTTCAGATATCTGCTCCTTGAGAATGACTAATTTGTGTGATTGGATGGCCGTGACGAATGTGCGGCAGAAAAAATATGCCTCCATCATCTCTTTGGTTCCGCTAAAAAGCGCCAAAATCAGAACGATCGACAAACCACTGACGATCAAAACAACGAGAGCCATGAGCGCATGCCTGCGGTCTTCTTTTCGACCGGCGAAAATAATCAGCAAGACGAGAAAAGCAACACACGGAACCGGAAAAGTAGGATAAGCGAGGCAACTAACTATGAACGGTAAAGCACGGATAATAGGGTTAGGGGTAAACTGCGGATATTGAAAAGAAAGGCAGGAAAGAAGCAGCCCAATGAAGAAAAAATTCTCGCCGATGGTGTTGTAGGAGAGCGACGGCAAACCGAAGGGAATCCAAGCCACAGGCAAGAACGAGACAATCAAAGCCAGAATGCGCAGCACTCGGCTTCTGGCATAGAAATAAAGCAAGGAAGCAGTGCCCAAACTGAGGAGCAAATAGAGAGAACGAAGCCAGATAATCAACCCTTCGTTGTGCATATGAAACAGTGACTGCCAGATTCGAATAAAAGGCAAAGTCAGAATGGCACTCGTTTGAGCCAAGTTGAGAACTTTTACGAACGGCTGTCCCCAGAAAATAAGCGATTTAGCGGTGACCAGATAAAAAGATTCATCAGCGAGATCGACACCGATTGTCAATCGGTAGGCCAACATCATCAACGCGCCAAACCAGCTTGCGAGTATGACGATTTCCAATCTGGTGATCATGCTTATCTGCGCACATAAATCGTGTAGCGCGGATCGCGCTTAAGCACAGAATAATAATGGTCTATCCAGTCTTGATCCATGCTGTTCAATTTGCCGAAATATTGATCGTTTGTTGCCACCATAACGTCCGGCCGCCCATGATCCTCGTAAAACTGCGCAACCAGCGGTTTGATGCCTTCGAAAACGTGACCGTCGAAGTGATAGAAGGTAGGATCGAGCGGCTTCAAATCAGTGCAAGTGTAATAGCCCGGCGGGCCGATGAAATAAATCGTCTTAGGATCGCCTACCAGTAGTTCGAGATCATGAGACAAAGAAAGAATGGTTTGTCCTTTTTCGGTTTGCGTTTTAAGTCCCTTGAATGGACCAGAGGGCATAGTTTCGGTCAAGCTCGACTGGCTGGCAAGACGATCGGTACCGTAGACGGACAGTGAGCTGCGCAGGTTAACGAAGATCACGGCAGAAACTAATACCAAAGCCGCTGCCCGCGAAAATTGATTTTGCTGCTCTTCTTGCCGGCGAACGATTTCACAGAGACCCAGGCAGATAGCCGGAAAAGCCCCTACGCACAAAGCCATAACGCCATTGGTGCTAGAGAAGCTGACAATCAGCCCGGCCAACCACGAACCGACAAGTGCCATCTTCGTCACCGACCTCATTTGTTGACCCCGAAACAGCAAAGGCAAAATAAACAGGGCTAACAAATCCAGCTCGGCATGCGACTGTAGAAACATATTTGTAGGCAAGCAAGAAGCCCACACCAATGTCGCTGCCACGATCAAGAGAGCCATGTCCTTGATCCGCGCACTGACATTGCTGACGACGGTGATGCCCGCGCTCAGAGCAATCGTGGCAAATAATGGAAAAAAGTAACCCGATACCTGCAATTGCAGAGCTTCAAGCTTATGCCCTTGATCGACATGGGCATATTGTTTGTAAAAATCCAGAGCATGGAGAATGTTGCTCTGCCCGCACAGCAAAACCAGAAGCACGGCCGAGACCACGCCAAGCAAAATCAAAACGACAAGAGTGACGAGAGCGTTTTTTTTCTCTCCTCGATCGGCAGAAACCACAGCCGTTGCACCTAAAAAAATAACGCAGGCCAGAGGTAACGAGGGGTATGCCAGGCAGGCAAGTGCGAATGGAATGGACACAAGCGCCGACTGCAGCGGGCGAAATAGCGCACGATTTTGCAAACAGCACAGGCACAATCCAATGAAGAAAAAGTTCTCCCCTAGCGTATTGTATGAAAGAGCCGGCAGTCCATAAGGGATCCAGACTACGGGCAAAAAAGACAAAAGCAATGCCAAGGGTCTTTTGATGCGGGTATTTGCGTAAGAAAAAAAAACGAACCCGGTGACGCCGGAGAGTACCAGGTAGCTAAAACGCAGCCAGAGAATCGTGCCATTGCTGCCAAAATGCAGCAGTGATTGCCAAAATTGAACCAATGGAACGGTGAGCATTATCGAAGTTTGCGATAGCGTGAGGGACATGACGAAAGGTCTGCCCCAGTCGATAATGCATTTGGCATTAGCGAGATAGAACCCTTCATCAGAGAGATCGACCCCCAGAAATAAACGGTGCAGAAGCAGAGCCAGGCAAAGCAAACCGGCAGCGGCAATGACGATCTCGGAACGGCTGATCTTCACCTTGAACGTCTCCGCGATCCCTGGATTTTCCGACGATAAACTCGGATTCGGGCAACCGGATAGGGACTCCAGCCCACCCAGTTCATCGACTCCCATCTTCATCTCCCAGACCGTGCGATCAGGCAAAAAACGAGGCGATCGCCTGACAGATCTGTTCGATCGCCTGCCTGTCTACGGATTGCCCGGTCGGCAAGCAAAGCACTTTATGAGCGAGATTATCTGTTTGCGGAAGCTCGACTTGCTGATTAAGGTATGGCGGGAATTTATGTACTCCC
>CAJCHQ010001060.1 GCA_903970295.1 Bryobacterales bacterium | reverse complement strand
TAAATCGGAAAGCACTTCAGCGGCCTGCGCATCGGTCAGCTTCGGCACCGCTGGAGCTTCGGCTGGAGCGCTGGTACCGGCGCTGGCAATTTCGGCCTGATCGTATCCAAGCAATCTTGGTCTCAAAGCCGGTATAGGTTTGCCCTTGCTAATAATGACTTCGTCACCGGGGCCGGGATCAACAGTTTGCAAACGAAGAGCCGAGTCTGTGCGCCCATTCTTATTCAGCCAATCGATTACTTCATCCTTGGTCATAGTCTGTTTTGGCAGAACCAGTTTGCCGGGGCGCGAGAACATTTGGCTGGCCACCTGATTCAACTGGGATTTCGACCCTGCTAGCAAATCAGCTTCCGGATAAACAACTTTGCCGTCTTCGAAGACAGGCGTCTCTCGCCATCTGGCTAGTGCCGCCGCATCTTTTGGTGCGTGCAAACCAATTGTCTCTGGACTTATTTTCTGGGTCTGGGCGTAGTCATAGAGTTGTCCGGCATTTAGTTTGCCGTTGCCCACTCTATTGGCGATGCTCTCGACGAGCTTATCTTTGGTGACGGCTTCACCAAAAATGGCGTCGCCTACTTTCGGTGCGATGCCTTCGGCCAATGCCCCACCCAACCGCATGGCACCATGTAGTGCTGCTGGAGCAATGATGCCATTGAGAGCCGCTTCGCCCATACTGTCACGTGGACCCGACATGGCTTGATTGGCCAGGTTCCCTGAAATTCCCGCCGCTACTGTGCCGGCGGCTGCTTTACCGAGGTAGCTTTCCTTCATCGATGCCGGCATGAACTTACCGAATAACGTTGCTCCCAGAGCGTAACCAGCTAGGCCCGAAATTTCTTCCCATGAGCGTCTGTAGATATTGTCCTGTTGCGCGATTTGACCCTTTTCATTTTCGGGTAATCCGGCCGCTATCTGCGAGGCTAATTGGGCGTATCCCGGGTCGTTTTGCGAGGCAGTTTCGGGTGTCCAGTTCTTATTACGGATCGCCGCCGCCAGCGCATTTTTGGCTTCTTCGAAGTGTTGCGACTGCATTTGCATCGTCGCCAGTTTTTTCGCGTTTTGATAAGTCATGTCGAGCATCGATTCGCTGCCGTCGCTGCCGACCCCTGTGATTTTTCCTTGCATCGTCCCGAACTCGGCAGTCAAAGCCTGATTGCCAACAACCGTTCGCTGCATCAAAACGGCCAATTCATCCGATGCTTGTTTAAGCAAATCTTGATTGAGCAGTTGACTGTTTTGCACAGCCAGTTCAAATTGTTGCTTGGAGTGAATGCTGAAATCGTTTCTTTTAGCCACGTCCTCGTTGAATTCCGATTGTGTTTTTGCATTCAGCGGGTCATGGTCCTTAACATTGGCTTGTTCTTGGTACTGTTCGCCGAGCCAACGTCTGTTCACAGCCGGCGCTGCCATGGTTAAAATCAAGGCGTCTGCTTTGCGCATGTGGTCGATGGCGCCTGTGTCATCGCCGGCCAATCTAGCCGCTTTTGTTGCGGCCAATTCCTGACGCAGTTGCTCATCGATCTGAGCTTTGTTGGTCTTATTGTAGGCAGCCTCAGATTTGACGGCGTCCGCTTCCAATTGTCCGACCGTTGTGGTTGTTGTGCTTGGTGCCGTGGGAGCATCAGCTACTTTCCTGGCTTCAGCCAGAACCGAATGATCGACTGCCCAAGTCAATACCGAAGTCGTTTTGTCGCCATACTTCATGAAGTTGTTGGCGGCTGTCTCCAGAGGCGTTCCCTTGACTGCGTATTTGGGATCGTGGAGCAACGCCGTTCGGGCATTATTGTCGGGCGAGGTGATGAATTTCCGCATGAAATCAGAATTGGTGCCGAATTTGGCTTTGGCTGCGTCACTGACGGCGGTGGCATCGGCCAGGGCTTGATTGTACTTTTCTTGGTTTTGTTGATAGGGACCCCACAAACCTTTTTCCAACGTATTGAGCTCGTTGGTGCGAGCGTCCCACTGTGAGTTTGTTAGAATCAGCTTGGGTGCTGAGCCCGTAGCCGGAGAATCGCCGGCAGTTTTTTTCGCCCCAGCGGCTGGCTGTAGGGACTCACCACCGGTAGTGGCACTACCGGCAGTCAGCTCGAAGTTGCGGTGCCCCAGAGGTGGTGGCGTCGCCGCGGCTGGTTTGGCCGGAGTTTCGAAAGAGCGACTGCCCAATGGCGGTGGCACGGGCTGACTCGATTGGGCGGATCGCAGACCCATTTCCCCAGGCTGAGTCGATGGCAAGGGCTGCGTTTCTGCTGCCACCCGGATCTCTGGACTTTTAGATATGGCCGCCGGTTTGCTCGTATCTAACTGGGCAGCTATCGGTGCGGCCAGATCTTTATTGGTTTGGGCCAGCACATTCTGGAAACCGCTATCGGAAAGAATGCGGGGCTCCAGTTTGCCTATCTGTTTCCAAATTTTGTTGAGTGCCGGCACGAGGGCCGCAGCCTGATCTTGATGATCGTGCAAGTATTGCGCCATTTTGATGTAGACATTGGCAGCGTAATTAGCCTCGGTCCGCATCAGATAGCCTTCAGCATGAGCCGCGGCCAGGGTGGGAGCAGTTGGTCTTGGTCCGATTTCGCTTTTGAGTTGACTATCTTGCTGAGCTAGAGCGTTGCTGAATTGCGCAAACTTGCGCATGCTCTCGACTGGGTTAGCCGGGTCGAAAGATTGCACAGCCTGTGCTACTTTGGCTCGAGTCGATGTTTCTCGGCTCAATAACTCGTCGGCAGTAAATTTTTTGCCAGCCCCTGCGCCACTGTTCTCGAGCAGAATTCGGTGGGCCGCTTCTTCCCTTTGCTGAGTCAGCTGTTCAGCAGGAGTCAGTGCCCTTTTTGAGGCATCGTTAATGGCCGTGGAATCTTGTGCAGTCATCTGGGAAACGGAAACCTTCGAGTGCGGGCGCTCCTTGCACTATAACTTTCTGATCATTCCCCATTTATCTACTGGGAAAACTCAGCCGAGACAATGGTTTTGGGATGTTGCCCGCTTGACATCGCGCCTGTGTCATCGCCCCGTGGTCAGTATCTACACGGCGCTCGAGATTTTTCGACAACAATGGCAGTCTTTTTTCGCTGATTAACTTTCTGCGTAATTTCCCCACTGCAGGCGGTGAGGAAGCTGAATTCCGTTCCTAAAATTCGACGATCGTGACGCCGTCGCCGCCTTCGTAGGTCTCGCCAGGGCGATAAGAATTCCCGTGCGCGACGCCTTCGAGATAACTGCGTGTGGCCTGGCGCACGGCGCCTGTGCCGTGCCCATGAATAATCATTACGGGCGAAGTGCCGGCAAGCACACAGCTGTCGATAAATCTCTCCAGATTAGCGATCGCCTCTTCTACCCGTTGTCCGCGCAAATCGACAGTATTGGCCTGGGTGCGCACGAACAGATGGGGCTCCTCGTCGACGGCGCGGCGACTGCCGCTACGTCCACGAGTCGATTTGGGGCGGAAATTTTGAGTGGGGTCGGAACGAGAATTCGTTTCGCTGCCCGAGGATTTTGCTATTTGCGGGATCTTTTTGCTTTTACCCGCAGCCCCCTGAACGATTTCCAGGTCGGAAACCGGCACTTTCATGCTCATGCTGCCTGCTCGCACAACCACGAGCGCTTCGTGTTTGGCGTTACCCGGCACAGTTTCCTGGACGATCGCGCGTTGATTGAGAGAGCGCACGCGCACCCATTGCCCGGCTGTCAGGGACTGCAAGTCGATGGCAGAGGCCGCCGGCAAACTCGTTTTATCAATCCAGCCCAGTTCTTTGCGCAAAGAGTCAAGGTCTTTTTGTACGCGCTGCGCTTTGGCAATACCTGGCTCTTTTTGCAATTCGGCGATCAGATGTCGAATATAGTCTTTGGAAATTTGGAATTCTTGTTCGAGCTCATTAGCCAGGCTGAGACGTGAAGCTTCTGATTTCTTTTCCAGTTGCTTTTTCTCTTCTTCAAATTTTTGGCGTTCTGCTTGGTCGTCGGCTTTTCTGCGATCCAGCTCCAGCTCTCGCTCGTCCAGACTGCGCAATCGCGATTCCAATTGGGTGATTGTTTGCTGCAAATCTTGATCGGATGTTTGCAGCAAATCGTTAGCGCGAGCAATAACTTTCTCATTCAATCCTAATCTGGCCGCTATCGTTGTTGCTTTCGAACTGCCGGGAAGTCCCAGCCGGAGCCGATACGTCGGGCTGAGCGAAACGTCGTCGAAATCGAGGCTGCCATTGATGAATCCGCTGTCAGCATAAGCCAGAGTTTTCAGTTCGCTGAAATGTGTGGTGGCAATCGTCATCGCACCAGATACGGTGAGATATTCCAAAACCGACTTAGCCAGAGCCGCTCCTTCTTTGGGATCGGTACCGGCGCCAATTTCATCGAGCAGAATCAGTGTCGATTCTTTCGCGCGATCGACAATCTGCACGATATTTTGCATGTGCGATGAAAAGGTGGACAAACTTTGCTCCAGCGATTGTTCGTCGCCTATATCGGCATAAACTCCCTTGAATACGGTGCCAATAGATCCCTGGGCCACCGGCAACAAGAGCCCAGCCCTGAGCATCAGCGCGAAGATTCCCACGGTTTTCAACAATACTGTTTTGCCGCCCGTATTTGGTCCCGTGATTACAAGCGTTTGTCCCAATTCGTCACCGGCGCCGATTCTGATATCATTCGGCACCACCTGGGCCAGAGAGCTTTGCAAGACCAGCAGTGGATGCCTGGCTTGTCTGTAATCGATGCGCTGGGGAACCGATATCTCGGGCTTGCATCCGTTATATTTCAAACTGAGACGAGCCCTCGCCGAAATTGCATCTAGTTTGCCGGCGACAAAATAATTTTCTTCGATTTGGGCATTGTACTTTTGCAGTGACAGTGCCAGTTCATGCAAAACACGAGCGATTTCGCGTTCGATTTCCGCTTCTTTCAAGCGCACTTTGTTGGCCAGCTCGAGCACCGCGATTGGTTCAACATAAACGGTCAAGCCTGAAGCAGAGCTGTCGTGAACGATGCCTTGAATGACATTGCGCATGTTGGCATTGACGGGCAATACATAACGCCCCTGGCGCTGCGTATAAATGGGTTCTTGCAGCGCTTTCGACAGGGTGCTCGAATGAATGATCCGGGTCAGTTCTTGATGTATCGCTGCTTGCAATTTTTGCACTTCGCGGCGAGCTTGTCTGAGCAATGGGCTGGCATCATCGGTGATACCACCACCATCGTCTATAACTGTTTCGATGGCGTTAACGACTTCAGGCAGTGAGTGAATATTCGGGTAATAAGAGCTGATGCGCGGAAATGACTCTGGCGGCAACAGTCCGATACTCGAGCGCATGCCGTGAGCGAGTTTCAACATCGCCTTCACATCGAGAAAATCACGCGGTGTGAGAGCGGCACCGGAAGCCAATCTTTGCAAGGTCTCTTCCAGGGACGGCAAGCCGGCGGCGGTAAGGGCCGAGCGCGCGCGAATCATATCGACTACTTCTTGCGTTTCGTCGAGAAGTAATTGCGTTGAGTCGATGTTTTCAGCCAGCGACAAAGATCGACAATGCAACTGCCCGGCAGCTGATTCCGCTTCGCTCAAAAGGAAGCTCTTCAGACGCTCCCATTCCAGCGATTTATAAGTTCTGGCTAAAATTTCATCCAATCTAGAGGCTGACTAATTTAAGTCAGTGCTGATGGCTGGCGCAAGTGGGGCAAGCGTTTCGGCTTGTTCTGTAGCGACCAGAGTCTCGATGCCCAGGTTGCCCAGGAGCTTCTTCAGGCGAATTTTTTGCAATTCGTAGCTGCGGTTGTTGCGTTTATGAACGACACCAATACGCTCAAGCTGTTTGATTGCTTCGAGGTGACTGTCTGGAACAGCGCTGACATCCACCGAACCTTTTTCATTAAGCCATGATATGGTCGGTGAAAGAATCCCTAGCAACTTGCGCATGGGCTGATCGTAAACGGGCATCATCAAGTACTCCCTCCGTGCTAGAGGTTAATTTTAACATCTTTGCAGCCTGAAAATCTCAGCACTTGAGACCGGTTACACTTATCAAATGCTTTTCCCTTATCAACAAAACCAACCCAAAATTGATCCCAGTGTTTTCGTGGCGCCGACCGCTTCGATCATTGGCCGAGTGGAACTGGCTGCACGAGTGAGCATTTGGTTCAACACAGTAATTCGCGCCGACATCAATTCGATCTCTGTGGGGAAGGAAACAAACATTCAGGACAGCTGTGTGCTGCACGTAACAAACGTTCACCCGGTCGTCCTCGGTGAACGAATTACGGTAGGGCACGGTGCCATTCTGCATGGCTGCAAAGTGGAGGATGATTGCATGATCTCGATGGGCGCTATCTTGCTCGATGGTGTGGTCGTCGGTCGCGGTTCGCTGGTGGCTGCCGGAGCGGTTGTGGCCCCTAACACGCAGATTCCGCCCAATTCTCTAGTCATGGGCATTCCGGGAAAAGTCGTACGCACCCTCTCGGCTGCCGACCAATCCAGGATTTCAGAAGGTTGGCAACACTACGTGGAATATGCCGAAATCTACAAGAAGCAGCTTGCCGGCGACTCTATTGTCTAAATGCCTGAGGAGAATCAATCTAAACCTCGCTCCGGCTGGAATGATAGCCACTCGAGCCTGGTAAATTAGCAAAAGGGGGTCTGATATTTAAGGATGGGGGATGGCAATATGGAAGGGCATAAACAAAGCGAAAATGCTTATGTGGGACTGGCTGACAGGGATGTCAAAGGACCAGAATCAGGCGCACCCGGATTGGGAGCGACGAAGGAAGCACCTTCTCCCTACCTTCTCGGTCTGATTCTTACCCTGGTGGGCGTTATCGCTTTCTCGCCCATGCTCTTGGCCAAATACAATTTGCTTGGCACTCCCGCAAAGACGCCCGATACATTCAGCCGCAACGGGTTGACGCGCGATTTGCTCTACATGCAAGCCCGCCAGATGTCTAATCATGGCGAGTATGGGAAGTCAATCGAAGAACTGACCCGGGTGATCAATGGCAGTCCTCGCAGGTTGGACGCATATTTCAACCGCGGCAAATGCTATATGAACATGCGCGAGCCTCGATTCGATCTGGCTCTGGCCGATTTTAATCGAGCCATTGCTCTTGATCCCAGTGATGGCGATTTATACCAGTTGCGAGCCACTGTCTACGAACATCTGGGCAATCATGACCTGGCGCTGGCTGACCGAAAAAAGGCAGAAAAATATGCCTGGCGCGATCGCCGCTGAATGCTGCCTGCCTGACTGGCGCGTCGCCTATCAATGCTGCCTGACCGGTCGCAGATGCGGAAGCCCCTTAGCGGCTGGCAATATCTGCCGTCGGTGAAATTACAAGCGTGTGGGGTGCGAGCGGGTCCTTTTCAGGCGGCGCCTGGGCTGCTGCGGTTTCGGCAGCCGTGTGTTCTTTCAACCAACCAGTGACGATTTGCATCGTGTCGGGGCGCACGTAATCGGTTTCGAGTAGCAAATGACCACGGTTGCTGAACCATCGCACAGTCTGGTCGGAAGATTTCAGCGTGCCAAGCAAGGCGACGACAGCGTTCGATTTGACTACCCGGTCTTGACTCCCCTGGATCACCAGAACTGGAATCGAACTGGGCACTTGCCTGGCATAGGCCAGGGTGGCCTTGAAAACGTTGAGTGAGCGCCAGATTTCACGTGCCGACAATTTCTTGCGCACGAGCGGGTCACGCATAGCACCTTCGATGATCTGAGGATCTTCCGAGGCGAATTTTTTGATGTAGGGGGCGATATCGATCTGAGCGCCGGGCTTGAGCACGTTTGGCGCTTTTGTCAAAATCGGGCCGACGAAATTCTGCCTTTTGATTGCCGGGCTGGACAATACTAGCCCGTCTACCAGCTCCGGATGCATGCTGGCCAGGCGCAAAGACATATCGGCGCCGAGACTCTCGCCGACGCAAAACAAGGAAAGGTCGGGATTCTCATCTTTCATTTTCTTGGCTAAAGCGACCAGATCGTAATAACTTGCGTCGTAGTCGACTGCGCCAGCTTCTGAATTGCCCGAATTGTCGCGGCGCCAGCGCCCGTATCCACGCATATCGGGCGAAGCCACAACGAAACCTTGCGTCACCAGTTGACGGGCCAGCGCATCATACGTGCCGCCGTGCATGACCAGACCGTGCACGGTGATCGCCATCGCTCTCGGCTTCTGGCTGGAATCGTGCCAAACACTGGTGGGCTGTGGCGAAAATTGACCGGCCTCATAATCCTGACGAACCGTCTCGGCCTGCCCCGGAGCGGCAATCAGCCAGGCAGAAGCTGCAGCCAATGCCAAACCGCAAATACGATTTTTTAGTCTTTCGGTGTCCACAGGCACTCCAATCGGCAAACGAACAAAGCGCGGTGGAAACAGCGCCTTTGCCGATAAAGTCAAAAATGCCAGACCCCCCTGGCTCTATCTGAAGGTATACCAAGATTTTCAGCTCTTTAAAACCCCCTTCCGATAAAAAGGTTCAAGATAGGATGCTCTTTTTCCGGAAGTTTCGCCTGGGCGTGTAAACTGTGGACGAAAGCCAGATCCAGCCAAGCCAGCATTGACGGAGCGAGATGAAACGAACAGACATAAAGAGAATACTCGTGCTGGGAGCCGGACCAATCACGATCGGGCAAGCTTGTGAATTCGATTACTCCGGGAGTCAAGCCTGCAAAGCC
>CAJCHQ010001059.1 GCA_903970295.1 Bryobacterales bacterium | reverse complement strand
TGCCATCGGGACTAAAGGTCTTGTATTATTCCAGTGGCAGCTAATTCTCGGTTGATAAACTCGGATTGAGTAAATCCTCTCGGAGTGCTATGTACCCTCGACTACAAAGACTATCATTGATTATACTGGCATCATTCGCTTGCGCAATTCCGGCATTTAGTGAAGCTCTCAAAGATTGGCAAGCTCTGATTTTTCAGGGAAGAAACGCGGAGGAGGCCGGCAAGTACACGAGCTCAATCGCTGCATTCTCAAAAGCGGTTGCACTCGCCAGGGCTGGAGGTTTGCCAGCAAAGTGCTTGCCCATTTCGTTATGTCGTCAAATCAGATCAGAACTTCTATTTGGTCAGGCAAATGCTGCGGAACCGCTCTTCAATCAGTTAGTAGCTTTGGCCGAGAAACAAAAGCGAGACAACACCTTTGATCCAGAGGTAGGAGTCTGGATGGCGGACGTTGCTGACACATATATGTCGAAAAAAATAGCAGCGCCGGCCGAGTTGAAAATCAAACACTCAAATCGTCTAAAGATGTTAGCCATTGATGTAACGAAAAAAGAGTATGTTGATTCACTAATGACGCTCGCGCGTTTCTATATCGAGAACGGACAGCTAGACGACGGTGTCCGTATACTCGTCCGCATCGAAGCAGCTAATGAGTCAAAAACAAAGAGAAATGACCTTCCGGATATTCTTTACCGGGAAGCAGTGCGATGCAGGGTGCTGCAAAAATTTGAGCCAGCAAAACAGATTACAAAAATAGCAATCGAGAAAGCAAAGGCTGGAGCGAGCACCTCCCGGGCAAATTCGGTCCCTGCGTATATTTGCTTCATGGGACTTTGCGCGCTCGCCGAACATAAAGACCAAGAAGCACAGAAATTACTAAAGGATGCAATTAAGGAGGGTAGAAATAGCGTTTCTACCCCGAATAAGCGTTTAGTCAAATCTGAATTGTTAACCCTGGTTCCCACAATAAAGTCGGATGAGTTGCGGAACAAATTGCCTCTGGCCGCTGCAGAATACATATTCCTCTTAACCGCGCAGCAGGAGATGTTCTCGGATGATTTACCGGAGCAATATTTAACGCTATCGCTCCTGACAAACACTCTAGCTAACGACCACAAATACCCACAACTAGAGCACTATCTAAAGCAGAGTGTCACTGTCGCCCAATTACCTCAGAGCTGCGTGCAAAAGGACCTGTCCGACCTATACATGAGGTTGGGAATCGCGCAGGCACTAGAGAACAAGACAGACGAATCTAATGACTCGTTTTCCAAAGCGCTTGAACTTGATGGCAGCCACGCACAGTTTCACTCAGCTCTCACACTCCTGTGGTGGGGCTTCCATCTCAATTCCAACAAGCGCTATGGTCAGGCAGAAACCAAACTAACAAAAGCGATCCAGCTCGCCGACACCTTACCAATAGACAGACGAGGTACGATAGCCGCTGATGCTCTTCAAATCTTATCCTTTATTCAGATCCAGAATGGTAATCGCAGGGGCGCAGAAGCATCGCTGAAACAATCGACTGCGGAGATCCAACAGCAAAAACAAATTCATTCGAAACTCGGACCTGATATTTATCATCGAGTCGGCTCCTAAACCAACATCAAAGCAGCAGCAATGAATTCGCACTAAATCTCCTGATGGAACTTCTCCGCGTAGCCAGTCATTTCAACGTAAGCCTGCCCCTCGACTTTTTTATCAGCGAAGGTACCATCGACGTTTGCAGTCCCCTCCCAGTAGGTGACGCCAGTTGATTTGCCCGTGGCTAACTCTTGATCCTCGAAAGCTGGTTTGATCGTTAGTTTGCATTTTTCCGCGGGTATCTCGACTTGCCACCCCATCGGATAGTCGCCCTTGGTGTGTGTACTATGCCAGTGCCCGAGCGCTTTGGCACTGAATTCAGCCAACGTCAGGTGCTTGCTTTTTCCGTCGGGATAGATAACCGTTCCGCTTGAATTAGGGTCCATTCCGCCGTGAGCATCGCGCAGCAAGTAGAGCATCACTTCAACATTGTTTTTCAACTGAATGCTGTACCAATCCCAACCTACTTGCTCCTTGGTCAACTGATTACTGCCGAACTCGTGGTCCATCCACGTTAAACCGGTGACTTTGCCCGCCTTATTGTCGACATAAATGTATCCGTCAGTTTTGAGCCGCGTTAGCGAGTAATAGTGGGACGCGCAACCTTTGCAGGATGCTTTCTGGCTGACACCGTTTTTACCGTGTATGACCTCGGGCTTGAGCGAATCCAGTAACAAATGAATCGAATAGCCTGGTGCTTCAGCACGCAGCACCATCTTGTTGCCTAGTTGCTCGACGAACCAATTTTCGTTGGCGACAAAATAATTGTCAGA
>CAJCHQ010001058.1 GCA_903970295.1 Bryobacterales bacterium | reverse complement strand
AGAGGCAAGCGCCTGCTCGACATCGATTTGTTCGCTCCTGAAATTAGTGACCAGGCCGGAAATCTCTGGCGCGTGCTTGATGGCATGACAGTCGGTGAAGATCTCTGGCGACTGGTGGGACTGGACGACTATACAATCTTCAGCGTGCTCAAAGAAATGTACGCCAAAGAACAGATTCGCCGGGTGCAGGAGGGCACCAGACAAATCGATTTGGCCTCCCTCTCCGCCCCGCCAAAAGCGGCAGCCTGGGCGCCGCTCAGCCTGGGGCTGAATGTGCCTCTGCCACCTTTCGAAGAAATGACTAGTATCGGTATTGAGGCTGATGGTGCTGCCGCCGGTGGCGTTAATTCCGCCATGTCTAAGACGCGGATCAAAACCGGCGCGCTTCTTGGTGCTATTGATGCCTACGATAACTGGCATCTTTTGCATGACATTCCCTTGTTGCCTTCGACCAGCGGCATACCGGTTTTCAAAGATGGTCTGGTCGTGGGAATGCATTGCGGTGTCGTGCCTTCATCTCCTGAAATCGAGAATCCAACCGGCATTTTGCAGCAAATGTTGTGGGTAGAAGCGATATTGGCTTGCCTGCAGTCAGGCGGCGAATCTGAACTCGTGCATCGTTTAACGGTGCTCGATATCGTGCCTCCTAAAATCGCCGACGACGGCACGATCGTGCCTGCCGGATGCAGCGAAATCGCTCAATTGACCTGCCCTAGATGCGGTGAGCCAACTTTCGATTCTGCTCGCGAATGCAAGAAATGCCAATTGGCACTGGTGCCCAAAGCGTTGGAAACGGTTGATCCGAGCCGCATCGGACAATTAGTTGTGATTGTGCTTCTGGTGCTTTTTGTTGGCGTCGCGTCTGTCGCTGCCATGGCCTGGTCGCGCTTGCCCCAACCCAACTATCAATCGGCACAGCTCGCCTGCGGTCAGCCCCGAGCGGCGGAAGGCGATCAAGTCTGGGCGAAGTTGACGACAATGAAAGCCGTGGACCCCTCGCAATTGCCGATCAAATGGCTACCCCAGCCGGCCTTGAGTGTTCTAAAAAACGGCGACTTCATATTCTTCCAGATGGATGGTTACCAGACTTGCTATGTTTATTTGATGTACAAAGGCCGTTGGTCGAAGGAAGTATCGATGCTCTTTCCTGGTAGCTTGGATAAGACCAACCTGTTGCCAAAAGGTCAAGCATTCCACACCAGCTCTTTGACAGTAGCACCGCCGGCGGGGCGCGAAACGGTTGTGCTGATCGTGAGCAAGGAACAGAGAGATTGGCTGAAAGACCCGAATTACATTGAGCCATTGTTTCAATACGCTGTCGACAGTTTAGCGAGGACGCCTAACAAGAACGGAATTATTGTTGATGCCACTGGTGTGGAGAATCAGCTTTCTGCGGCATCGAGTCAGCAACCGGCTGAGTCTAAGCAACAATCGCCAACGACCGGTCAGGCGGCCAGCACGAGCGGTCAATTGTTCATGACGTCTGTCTCTTTCGACCATCCGTGACTTGCCGTCTACGACTGACTTTCTTTAAGCACCCTTCTTCTCGTCTGCAGTCACTACTTTGCTCAATTTTGCGAACTCTTGCTGATCGACCGGTGTTTTAAAACGGGAAGCGATCTCAGCTTGTTTCTGCACGTCTCCTGCTGCGATAGGTCTTTCCATTTCTCCGATTACTTCCACTTCGCCCTGATTGAGATACAGCCCAGGCAATCCGCCGCGCGTGTACTGGTGATTTCGTGAGTTGGTTTCGTTCATCGCATGAGCAATATGGGCATCGATCGCAGGGAAACCCAGTGACTTCAGCTTTTCGTCGGTCATGCCGGCTTCTCTGAGCGCGAGAGAATCTTGAGACAACTGCCTGGATCTCAATTGTGGATCCGTCAGGTGCGAGTCTCTCAGCAGCAAGGCATGAGCATCTGTGTCTACCGAGAATCGATCGTGGAGCTTGATGTCTTGCGTCACCTTCTCTAGAAGGGCATCGTTGTTGCTCATATTCTCACCTGAAGCAGTTTAGTCGAAAGCGAGTGCCGCTCAATCATTGATTGGGCCTTGCCGCATTTTTTGGTTTGTTGAAAGTCGAGCTTGTCGAGCGTTTAATCTGAAATCTTAGTTGTATGTTCAGAACCGGGATGTGGATCACAGCCTAGGCCTGAAACAGGGTTCGGACAATCGGAGAAATACGAAAATTGGGTTAACGCTAAGCGCTAGTGATTTAAGGGTGGAGCGAGTTGCATCAGTATGCTATGAGCAGCCGCGACGCGGTCTTTTATAGGATAGCTCTTGTTTGCCAGAATAATCACACCCAGCTTTCTCTGCGGAACGAAAACTACATAGGTCGCGAATCCGTTCGTCGATCCCGTTTTGTTGATCAAAACATCACCCTCAGATTTCTGAGTTTGCTTGATCTCGCTCACCCG
>CAJCHQ010001057.1 GCA_903970295.1 Bryobacterales bacterium | reverse complement strand
GCCTAGCCTGAAGTATGTCTCGGGCGTCAAATGTCCGATCAATGCATTTGGTAAGTAGCCGAATGGTGGCAACGGACCATACTGGGCGACGCCGCCGGCGGCAAAGACCTCAGCCCCTGACGGTGCTCGCAGATGTTCGCTGAGGAACTGCGTGACCCAGATGTGATTAGCTTCATCCGGTGCTTCCATCAATGGCAGGCAAAGCAGCCATGGAAGCCGCAGGGCAAAATAGCCGACGGTTAAAAGCAGCACTGGAAGAAATCTCATTGCCGATTGTAGGTGTCGAGTCGCACTTGCGCGTCGATAAAACCTTGTTCTGCTGCTTGTTCCAGCCAGAAGATCGCCAGATCGTGATCTTGGGGAACAGTGCGACCATGACTGTACATTTCACCCAGGTTGTACTGGGCAACCATGTGCCCTCGCTCCGCCGCTTTACGATACCACTCGACAGCTTCTTCCGGATCTTGCATGACGCCCTTGCCCAGTAAGAGCATCTTCGCTAAGACCATCTGGGACTCGGTGTCGCCCGCTTCTGCCGCGCGCCTGTAGAGGACAGCGGACATTTTTACATTCGCCTTGACGCCATCGCCGTTTTCGTACCTTTTGGCCAGCAGAAATAATGCATCGGCGTGCCCTCTATCAGCAGATTTTTGCAGCCATGCCAGCGCCTCTTTGTCATCGCGCAATATATTACGACCGGTCCGGAACCGTTCCGACAATTCGAACTGGGCGCAGGCATCGCCGGCCTCAGCTAATTCGGTCAGGTCGCGGATGTGAGAATTGTCCTCTACCATATCGTCAGTTCCGGTATTTTCGCTTCCGCCCATCTAAAGCTATCACTGAGAGACCATGTCGGAGGCATTTTGGGACAATTCATATCTTAGTGGATCTTGCCTCCGCTCAGGTATCCGTCTTGATAAAATCAACAAGCTTACTCATTGATTGCCTCAGTTGTCAGTCCAGTCTTCCTTCACTCCGTTGATCCCATGCGTCGGCGATCGAAATTTCAAGATCAGTTAGTCTGTCGAGCAAGAATTTTTTCTCTGCTTGTTCTGATTTGCGTTTTTATTTTATTTAGGGAGCCCGCTCAAGGTGCCAAAAAGCCTGAGCCAGTCGGTGAAGATCATTCCGCCCCCTGTGTTTTCAAATTTCCAGAGAGCAAATCTTACGGCAACATTTTGCTCCTGTCGCGTAGCGAAAAGCTAAATGACAGCGGTGTTACAGGCATCAAGGCGACGGAGGCCCGAGGCTCCAAATTAGTGACAGCTCCTTATGGCATCATTTTTAAAGCCAATGCCTATCTGGCTTTACAACCGGAGCTTCTTGCTTCCTTGCCACCTGCGTGTGTGAAAGAGCTGGTCCTGCGAGACCTGGACATTTCGGATCACGCGTTTTCGTATGCGCGAAATCTGAAGAAAATCGGCAATTTGGACCTGAGAGGCACCGACGTGACCGATGCAGCATTTGCTGTGATTTCAACTTTCAAAGACCTTGAGTATTTAGACCTCAGTTCGACCGGCATTGATGGCAGCGGATGCAGTCAATTAGCCGGGCTGCCCAAACTGCGCTCCCTGCGCATTGCCGCCAACGCGATCAAGCATTTCAAAGGTCTCGAAGCTCTCCATCAATTGGTTTATCTCGACCTGAACCAGTCAGGAATTGTCGATGCGGATCTGCCTTCGATCGGCAAATTGAGCAATCTTTCTAATTTGGAAGCGCGCAAATCCGCTATTACTGACGCAGGTGTGGCTTCGCTCAAAGGGCTCAAACATTTATACTCGCTAGATTTGCGCGAAACAAAGGTAACGCCTAAAGCCATCGCCCAATTGGCTGGTGTTCCCTTGAAAAAGCTTTCTCTCAGCGGTATCACCAAGGCTGACCAGAAAGCACTGTCAGCCATATTCCCTGGTCTTATCTGCGCTGATCATGACGAAAATCGTGACAGCGCGGACACCATATTCGCTCCTCTACATTAGATGTGCTGCCACAGATAGCCTGAGATAGACTGCCTGATAAGAAAGACTCAGGTAGAAAGAACTCAGTTAGAAAGACTCATATAGATATACTCATACAACTAGCCCGCGATAGCCTGGAGCGATCCCGGTTCGAAGAGCGAGTATTTGTCAGGCTTGCAGAATATTTTTAGCGGCGACTGCATGTCACCGTAATGTCAAAGATGTTTTGTAATTTAGTCACATCGGAACGGAGAGGCTTTCCCATCTGGGAATAGCTGACCGTTTCCGCATGGCGCAAATCGGCTTCTGAGAATTTCTGGCACCAGGTGTAAATTATGCAAGGCCAACAAAGCTTACCGGTCGTCGTCCCTGATGATAAATCGGCAGAATACAAGCGCAGACGGGAAAATTGTGGCGGCCCCACAATCTCTGTCGGTGAAGGCGAGCGGCACACTGCCACCAAAGGTAGTGAAGTGATCGCTAAAGGCGGTTCTTACGTCGTTGCTGCTACCGATTGTTTGGTGACGGCCGAGGCCGATTCACTCGTCTGTGCCAAAAAGGGTGCCCGTGTTGAAGCCGAGAGCGGCTCCCGCGTTACGGCTCATGCTGGTGCTGTAGTTTTCGCCAAATCCGGTTCGTCGATTGTCGCCAAGTCGAACTCTTTGATTATTGCTGAAGAAGGGGCGATGGTGATTCCCGAGGCTTGTGCAATCATCAAACGCGATCAAAGACGCTGAGGCACAGTGCAAAGGACTCTTGCCAGAGTCAGTCAGAGACGCAAGCGACAATTTGAAAATTTCAGAGCAGTTTCGCCCGCCCTCTCGCTCTGATCAGCCAGCATTCCCCTCAACGGAGTGCTGGCCTTTTTATGTCCCCTTTGCAAGGGCTTTTGCACCTTAGCCGGCGAACGTATAAGCTATCAGGCAAGGCGCCTGTCAAGGTCGCTTTTTGCGATAATGAGTCGGAAGGTGATTGTGCGATTCAAATTGACTCATACCCTGCTCCTGCTTATCGCCATTCCGATGGCGTTCGAACTGACGTTCGTGTCTGCCCTGGTCTACACGCTCAAGCAAGCCGAAGAAGATTACAACCGAGAGGCAAAAGCTCGCGGAGTGGTCGTCGAAGTCAACAACGTGCTCACGTATTTCCTGGCCACGATCAGTGGGATAGCGATGCACATGAGCAATTGGAATCAACCACCACGCGCGGCTTTTCGCGACGAAACCCAAGAAGCGTTGAAGAATATCGAGAGAGTACGAGATCGTCTGCAGATACTGATCCAGACGGATAAAGAAGCAGCACCCGATTTGATGGTTTTCCAGGGAATTTGCGATCAATGTATTCAATTCGCTCAAGTCCAGGCTATCGATGTTCAGTCCAATAATCCGCTCAGGTATGCAGCCACCATCGGTCGGGCGCGTTCGCTTCTTAACTTGATGAATCGTCAAGCCAGTACTGTGCTCCAGCACGAAGAGGAAATCAGGCTGAAGCATCACGTGATGGCCAGCCAAGCGCGAGAGCGAGTGGAGTACATTATTATTGGTGGCGTGGCATTCAACGTGGCATTGGCTGTGCTTCTCTTCGTTTTTTTTAATCGCCGCTTTACCGGGCGCCTGGCGATTCTCATGGAAAATAACTACCGCCTGGCAGCAGAGGAGCCACTAGAGCCGAAAATTGGCGGCAGTGACGAGTTTGCAGATATCGATCACACCTTCCACTTGATGGCATCAATTTTGCAAGAAGCGCGGCACAAGGAAAAAGCGATCATCGCAAACGCGCATGATGTAATTTGTTCGCTCGATCGCAAAGGAAAATTCGTTTCCAGTAATGCCCGTCTACA
>CAJCHQ010001056.1 GCA_903970295.1 Bryobacterales bacterium | reverse complement strand
GACCGCTAATATACACCAACAATACCAAAAACCCCCCTTGCGGGAGGTCTCTGGCTGGCGTTGGCGGGGGAAAACCCTTTTGTGATTAGCTGAACAAGTTGGCGTCGCGGGCGGATGCAACGAGCCAGTTGATACAACCGGGTGTTGCCAATCCACCGGTTACACCGGCAGCTCCGTACAGTACTCTCTTCATCGCATCTTGAGTTCCAGCAGCCATGTGCATGAAGCCCATGATCATTGTTGGTCCACCCCAGGCAATACCGAGGATTTCCAAACCGTTAGCGATGATATTCAGTAAGGCTTCTAAGTTAGCCAAGTTGTTAACACGAACCGTACCTGCGGTGTTGACGCCTGTTACGTAAGTAGCATCATTGCCTTGCGGTCCTATTGTGCCGTTAGACGTGCCTTGCAACTGAGGGGCGTTACCGCCGACCAAATTGCCTTGCTGGGTCTGGGACTGTGTGTTGAAATTGCTGGCGTTACCGACGGTGCCTTGACCGGCGGACGAAAATGCATCTGCGTTAGTGGCTTGTGCATGAGCCGGAGCGCTCATTGCGAGGCCGAGGAAAAGAGCAGCTGCCAAGGAAAGGGATTTGATGTTGGTAAGTTGAATACGCATACAAGTACAACCTCCGCGGTTGGTATCTCTGTAACTGTGTCTTAGATTTAGCTAGTAAATACTTTGAGTGGGGACTCAAAAGTTGAGCAGGGTTATAGATTACTTTCAACTAAGCACGAAGTCAAGCACCGTTTTGTAAGCCAGCATACATTTTATAGATAAATTGCAAGAACATTCTTTTTCTGCTGCGCGTTTATATATGCAACTTGGTGCATTGCCGACGGGTGCAGTGCCTGCATACTTTGATACTGCGGCGCAGCTGCGAACGTGGATCAAAAGCGGCAGCAGAAGACATTTGGCACAAATCTGCAGCCATTGTCAGAATTTTGAAGAACTTTTCGGACAGCATTCCCGTTGTAGACTGCGATCGAAATAAGAACGTCAACCGATATCGGTTGACCTCTCATATCTGGCTCCAGTCCTCAGGATTCACTTTGTCAGAAATTTTCGCCGTAATTCGTACACAATTTTCGTATGGAATTTTCGCACGCATTTTTCGAACGCCGTTCAAGAAGCAACAAATTCCACACTCGAGACATTTGCGCACAAGTCAAAGGAGGGCTTGCGCCCTCCTTCTCGTCTTGTCGTAGTTGTGGTGTGATTAGCTGAACAAGTTGGCATCGCGGGCTGATGCTACGAGCCAGTTAATGCAACCGGGTGTTGCCAATCCACCGGTGACGCCGGCGGCTCCGTACAGCACTCTCTTCATCGCATCCTGAGTTCCAGCAGCCATGTGCATGAAGCCCATGATCATGGTAGGTCCGCCCCAGGCAATACCGAGGATTTCCAAACCGTTAGCGATGATGTTCAGTAAGGCTTCTAAGTTAGCCAAGTTGTTGACGCGGACTGTACCGGCAGTGTTGACGCCTGTCACGTAGGTAGCATCATTGCCTTGCGGTCCGATTGTGCCGTTAGATGTGCCTTGCAATTGAGGAGCGTTACCGCCTACCAGGTTGCCTTGCTGGGTCTGGGCTTGGGTGTTGTAGTTGCTGGCGTTACCGACGGTACCTTGACCCGCTGAGGAGAAAGCATCTGCGTTGGTGGCTTGGGCATGAACTGGAGCAGCGGAGACGGCTGCGGCGAAAGAAAGACCGACGAAAGCCATAGTAAGTTTGCGGAACGTATTCATGAAGAACCTCCTGGCGGGTTTTATTGAATTGTTGTTAGTAAGAAAGTTTGAAAGGTGACTCCGGACTGCTTGAAGTGCAGCGCCTCTTGGAATCACGAGGTAAGACTAATCGAATTATCGGAGCAAGTCAATACACTTTTTATCGGCCAGCCCACATTTAATCTGAGAAGCCGCGGACGATCTCGCCAAGAAGCGCATGTGATGCAGCTTTTGGAAGATCAAATTCTTAGGTCAAACAGACATGCCCATGCTCCCAACGCCGATCGAAACAGCCAGCTATTTGAAGACCGGCTCCAATTGTCGTTTTCGATCGAGAATTTGAACCACTGAGGCAGAGTTCACCCTATCTATGTAGAGCAAATTGAAGATCGCATTAGACGGCAGAAAGCACGCGTTGCACTCGAGACGGGCTAAACATGAGCAATTCGAAGGCCGCTGCGGCGTACCCATCGACGGAGGTTTCACCCAATCGCTTTTCAAGCTGGCGTACAGCGGCGACTACATCGATGTAGCTGACCTTCTCCACGCCCCGGGAGAGCGCCAGCGCCTTCGACTGCAATTTGACCAGCGCATAGAGCAATGCCAAATGATGAAAGCCGGTGATTAAAGAGAGCTGACCAAAGCCAGCGCCAAAATACAATTTGGCAAATATTCGCGAGAAGAAATATCTATATAGGAGGTTTTCGACATCTGTCTCTTGCCCACACCACTCAATTTTCGTCAGTTCATTCAAAGTGTAGGCTTGTCCCGGCAAGGCAATGCGCAGGCGTGCCCCCATACCTTTGAATATTATATTTTTGATGAAACGCATGACATTGAAATTGCCTTCGCCGGGGGCCAGGATGCGCGTCGGAAAATACATGCTATGCAACGTCATCAACAAATGATTATCCATAGGCTTGAGCTGTGAACCGCTGCTCGAGCTCGAAGTAGTTGGGGCGGGAGCAGGAGCAGATGATGCAGCAGCTGCTGCCGTAGCAGAGGCGCCGCCCGATTCTTTTAGCCGGTCCAGCAAGTATCTGGATGCGGCAAGAAATCTCGACTCCATAGGCAGTTCGTGCCTCTGCAAGCAGTCGACGATTCCTTGTTCTATGCGCAGATATTCATCCCATGTAATTGGCTTGCCGCCGGTCAATTCCAATTTCGACCAATTCGGATGATGGTCCGGAAAAAGCGTCTGAAAGTCTCTGAATTTTTTTTCCAGGTAATCTCTTTGTTCCGCCAGCGCTTTACCCGAGTTATAAACCGCACCCATGCTGACAAAACTAACCGTGGCATAGACGCCGCTTGGCGTTTCGTTGAAGCAATAAGGAAAGAGCTGACAAATCGATGGTTTCGTCTCTGACTCAAATTGACTATGGATGAAACAAAGATTGTCGACTAGAAAAGGACAACGTCCGTCATCGCCTTCCTTAATGGCATGGGTGTAGGGCGAACCTTTTTTCTCGTGCTGTTTGAGCGGACGAAACAAATTTTTCCCGGCAAATTTTGGCAGACGCGCCGCCCAATCGACGTCACTAATCCGGTCGTAGTCTGGATCTGTCATTGGCACAGCCCAGCCACCGCAACATTTGCCACAACCAGTGCATTCGTAATTGATCCCTTCTGGTATGTGGAGCATCGCTTCGCTCATAATTCATCCTTTTCGCTTCGAATTCCGGGACGCTTCATTCGAGCATCCTCGCATTATTACTTTGCCCAGACGCATCGATTTTTAGCAGTGTCCGATTTGATCGCATTTATCGCGAGCGCACGAGGGTTCTGGAACTAGCAGGAGGGTGACACACCGGTTCGCTTTCTTACGCTTTTAGAGAGTCTGAAGTATGCATGTTAGCAGATCTGCCAATGCCACCGTATATGACACCACAATTGATGACCAGCAGCGAACAATTCAAACGCAAATCGCAAGAAATTTGGTAAGGAATCGAAAGCTCCCTGCAAGACGCAAACTCTCTCAGGCAATGCCCTCAATCGGAAAGGCGCAGAGACGGTCGGCAGCCAGACATTTTAGAAACGTTCACGAAACCGTAAGAGCGGGCGTCTAGGCTGGTAGACGATGCTAAGATATGCGCACACAGTTCATTCCCAACGCGCAGGGCAACAAAGATGGTTAGCAACAAATCGCTTGAGTATCAGAGCAGCCTGGCTGTCAATCAAATGTACATTGGTCGGGGCAAGCCGACGCGACGGGCATATGGCTTTGATGAAATCGCATTATGCCCCGGTTCGACTACGGTCGACCCTGAACTTTGCGACATCTCCTACAGCCTCGGCGAGCATGAATTTTCCATGCCAATCATCGCCAGCGCCATGGACAGTGTGGTCGATGTCGGTATGGCGTCTGTTATGGGAGAGCTAGGCGGATTGGCAGTGCTTAACCTGCAGGGCATTCATACCCGCTACGAAAATTGCGATGAAGCCTACGGCGAAATCGTTAAATGCGACAACAATCAATTCGTCGAAGTCATGCAAAAACTCTATGCGACTCCGATCAATGAGGACCTGATTGCCAAGAGAGTTGAGGCGATCAAAGCCGCCGGGGTCAAAGCCGCCGTCTCGATCACCCCCAATTTCGCCGAAAAATATGCGCAACTGGCTGTAGAAGCGGGCGCCGACATTATATTCGTGCAATCAACCGTAACCGGTATCGAGCATCGTTCGGCGATGGGCACGCCCAGCCTTAATTTGTCTAAATTCTGCAAAAAGATTCGCATCCCCGTCATTGTCGGTAACTGTGTCGCCTATCAAACCGCGTTAGAGCTAATGGAGACAGGCGTTGCCGGCATTCTCGTCGGCGTCGGACCGGGAGCGGCCTGCACATCGCGCAGCGTGCTGGGAATCGGCGTGCCCATGGCCACGGCCATCGCCGATTGCGCCGCAGCCAAAGCCGATTACGCCCGCGAAAACGGCAAGGCGCCAATCATCATTGCCGACGGCGGTATGGCAGTCGGAGGCGACATCTGTAAAGCCATAGCCTGCGGAGCTGATGCAGTCATGATCGGCTCGCCAATCGCCCGCGCCAAGGAAGCTCCCGGTCGCGGCTTCCACTGGGGCATGGCCACTCCAAGTCCAGTTCTGCCCAGAGGAACACGGATCAAAGTGGGGACGTCGGGATCATTGGAAGAGATTCTATTGGGCCCCGCCAAAATCGACGACGGCACACAGAATCTCGTCGGTGCCCTGAAGACAAGCATGGGCACTCTCGGTGCCGGCAACCTGCAGGAAATGCAAGAAGTAGAAGTGATCATCGCCCCGTCGATTCTGACGGAAGGAAAGGTCTACCAGAATGCTCAGCATCTGGGCATGGGACGTTCCTAGAAAATTCCGAGACCTAGATCCGTCTGGAATAGGGCAGCAAATGAGCGGCCTCTTCAATAATCCTGCGAAACCGCTTACCCTATGTCGGCACCATATGGCACCACACAGGTAGATTCCACGCTGGAGAGTAAAAAAAGAATGAGAAAGGCAGCTATGCGAAAGAAATTGGCGACCGCGCTAGTGCTCGGTGGCCTGGTATCACAGATGGTATCAACCGCCGGATATGCGGAAAACAGAAATGATGCCAAACCAATCGCCGATGCTAGTGGATCTCTAGAAGGAAGCGCTTCAGACAAGGGGACAGTAGCTACCGCGGAAGCACCCCTGGCTGTAGACAGTCCGCTCCCGAGCGAAACCAAAGTCGCGGCACCGAACCCGGCAACAGCATCGACTCCAGCTGCCGCTGCCGCCCTTGGTGGCATGCTCGGTCCTACAACCATCGCCGATGTAGCGCAGGCAGTGGCTCCTGCCGTCGTCTTGATCGAAGTCGAGAAAACGGTTCCGGCCCAGAAAATAATAGCCGGTCCGAACGCACAGATGTTCAACATGTGGTTCAATCAGCCTTTTGGGATTACCAGACCAAATAAAGAGATGGGATCAGGGTTCATCATTCGGCCGGAAGGCTACATTCTCACCAACGCTCACGTGGTTAAAGGACAGCAAAAGATCCTGGTCACTTTGAACGATGGTCGCAAATTTCCAGGCTCGGTTCTCGGCAGCGACAGCGCCTCAGACATAGCAGTCGTTAAAATCGAGGCCACCAACTTGCCAATCGCGCGCCTGGGTACGAGCAAAACTTTGCGCCCGGGAGATTTTGCGATCGCCATCGGCAGTCCTCTCGGTTTTGACCATACAGTTACTTTCGGAATCATTTCAGCGATTGAACGGCGAGTGCATCCGATCAATGACCGCGTTAATTTCATTCAAACAGACGCGGCGATCAATCCGGGCAACTCCGGTGGACCATTACTGAATTTGGCTGGGGATGTGGTCGGCATCAACACCGCCATCGTTGCCCGAGGACAGAACATTGGCTTCTCAATACCGGTCGATCTGGTCAAAGATGTGGCTGACGCTTTGATCAACCACCGAAAAATCGAGCGTCCATATTTGGGTATCGGCATGCAGCCAGTCGATCCGACCGTCTTGAAATCAATTGGCATGCCTGAAACGACTCGAGGAGTGTTCGTCAACCGAGTTTATCCGGACAGCCCAGCCATTGCTGCTGGCATGGAAGCCGGCGACGTCATTCAAAAGATCGAGGGCAAAGATGTCGATTCGGCAGAACAAGTGCAAAAGATAGTCTTCGCGCACAAAGTAAATGATGTTTTGCATTTGCTCGTGCTTCGCAAAAATGTAGCGAAAGCATTTGCCTGCACAGTTGGGCAGTATCCGGGAGCGGAAAATCTGAATGCAAACGAACCTGAAGATCAATAGTCTCGGCTAATCCACTGATAATTAAAGTCCTACCGTGGAGGAAGCGGTAGCCAGCCCCTAGCAAATGGGAATATTGCTTTAGGTATCCGCCGATCCTCTGATTGAGCAGTCACCCAAGCTGAAACAGCCATTGCCTGGGACAAGCCCGATGAAATGCATTCGTCAGCCCCAACTTACTCGAACTGCGGCAATTGCTTTTGCAGTGGCATTCGGTTTGGCACTGGGCAATACCCTGACCAGCCAGGGCGCAGAGAGACATAAAGGGAATATCTTCAGCATTCCCGAAGCCGCCTCCGAACCTGGTTTTAAGAAAGGCGCAAATTATGCACAAGCGCTGCAAGAGCGGGAGATTCCGGACTTACGCGAGGTGATGGCACTGCCGACGCTGGATGCCGGTCAAAAGAGAGAAATCCAAAAGGCAGCCAAAGCTTCATTGACTCGAACGAGAACTTTGACTGAGGCAGTGGATAAATTGGCTAAAAGCTTGACCGCTGAAGTTGACAAAACCAGCTTCGGAGTGGCGATGACGAAGTCACGACCGCCTCACGAAGAACCTGGCTCAGATAAGATCGGTTCACAAAATCTTCCCACACAACCCCTTATGGTAGAAGTGCCGAACATACACTCAGATAAGGTTTTGCGCATACAAATCAGAGAATTGAGAACTCAGATCACGAACGAGCGGCTAAATCTATGGGACCAAATTCGACCAATACTGTCCGATGAACAAATTGAAGATCTGGCCAAAATGCGTCGGGGTGAATTCAAGCCACAAGCTATAGAGGCAGCGAGCAGATGAGCCAAACAGAAGCACACGAAAATCAGCATGCTAAAAAAGCTCACGGGAAGAAAACTGAGCGGAACATGACTCCGCACTTGCTTCGGCGCGCAGGGTTCGGCACCACCCCTGATGAACTTAATTACTACGACGAGAAGAGCTACGAAAAGTGTGTCGACGAACTCATACATCCCGAGCGCATAGACAACAGTAAGCTCGACGAATTGATCGCTGCTCAAAATTTCGATTTCACTCGGTTGGAAGACTTGAAGCGCTGGTGGCTTTTCCGCATGTGTTTCACCAAGCGTCCCCTAGAAGAGAAATTGACTTTGTTCTGGCACGGTCACTTCGCCACTTCCAATCGAAAAGTGAATAATCCTTATGCGATGTATTTGCAGAATCTGACTTTTCGAAAATACGGCATGGGCAGTTTCGATGACCTTCTGCTCAACGTCTCCAAAGACCCGGCGATGATCGTCTGGCTGGACAATCAGCAGAATCGAAAGGGCAAACCGAATGAAAATTATGCTCGCGAAATCATGGAGCTTTTTTCACTCGGCATCGGTAATTACAGCGAAGAAGACATCAAACAAGCGGCCAAGGCATTTACGGGCTGGCAAACCAAGAACAGTCTGTTTTCATTCGATGCCAAACAACATGACGACAGCCAGAAGACGGTGCTCGGTCAGTCCGGCAATTTTAATGGCGACGACGTGGTGCAAATTCTGGCCAAACAACCGGCGGCAGCCAAATACATTTCCGGCAAACTAGTTGCCTTCTTCGTCTGCGACCAGCCAGACCCCAGCATGGTAGACCACTTAGCGTCTGTCTATTCAAAACATGACGGCGATATTCGCACAGTCCTGAAAGCGATGTTTTTGCATCCAGATTTCCGAAGCACCACTGCTTACCATGCCAAAATCAAAAGCCCTGCTGAATTGATCGTAGGCACGATCAAGACTTTGCAAGTACAAAATCTCGATGGTGATTTGACGGCAAGTATGTCGCGTATGGGTCAGAGCCTATTCGAACCGCCAACAGTCAAAGGTTGGGATGGAGGTCGCGCCTGGATTTCCACTAATACAATGATGGAGCGCTTCAATTTCGCCACTCGCATTACGCAACAGAAATTTGACGCGCTGGAAGGCTACATCAGTCCCAGCGCAATGGTGGCTAATCAGGGTCTGACAAATGCTCGCAGCATGGTTGATTATTTCCTCGCTTTGCTTGTCGACGGAGATGTCCCTGAAAACGCCAAACAAGATTTGGTCAGCTATGTATCTTCAGATATTGCCGGTAAGCCGATCGCCGCCATTCCCGACGACAAACTCCTCGACGCCAAGCTGCGAGGATTAGTGCATTTAATCATGACCATGCCCACTTACCAG
>CAJCHQ010001055.1 GCA_903970295.1 Bryobacterales bacterium | reverse complement strand
AGCGCAACAAGCGAAATTGCCGACGCCGCTCAGGAAGATTACACCTGGAAGGAAGCCAGCTATAAGGATCTGATCGAGATATTGGGCGATCACTGCCAGGTTGTAAATCACGCAATGCGGCCGACTCAGGCCGATAGACGGGCAGCTCGGGGCGAGGAAAAGTTCAGCTGCACCGATCGATTTTTGGAACTCGAAGAGGTAGCTCGCCGCGTTAAACAAAAATTGGTTCGCGATCGGGTGAAGCCGGAAGAAATCCTGGTCGTTGCCCGCAGTCTTAAAAACTATGGCAGCGCCGTGCGTAGCGCTTTCGAAGATGCGGGTATTCCATATTTTATGGATGAAGCGATCGAACTCAAGAAATTGCCTATGGTGCAGTTCTTAGTCAAATTGTTGAAATTATCGATTGAAGAGTTCCCTCGTCGGCAGTTGATTGACTGTTTGCGCAGTCCCTATCTGAATAAGGAATTTACTCAACTTTCGCGCTGGGACGTCGAAGAGATCGATCGCGAATCGATCAAGAAATGCATTGTCGCTGGTCAAGCGCAATGGCAAGAACTGTTTGCCTCCAAATCATCGTTTTCAGCAAAGGAAGAAGCTCTCGCCATAACTTCTTTGGGGGGCAGTGCTCAAATTGAGCGTACGCCGGAAGCACAGCAATTAGGATTGCTCTCTCTCCTCGAGGAAGCTGTCACCGGTGTCGAAGCGCCGCTTCTCGATGGCAAGGAAAGTTTCAAAAGACGCAGCAGTAAGATTGCCAGCCGGCTGCTTAGCTTGATCGAACGGTTACAGCCGCCTAAAGTCGGTTATGCGTCTGATTTCATCGTTTGGATTGAAGACCTGCTGGAAGACGTGCTGGCGCTGCAATTTACTGCTGATCACAGCGCACCGAAGCGCAAGTGGACCGAGCAAAGAGCGCTTCTGGAAGTGAGGCGCTCTTTATCTGGGCTGCTGCTAGAAGAAACATTCTTGGGTCAGGAAGAGCAGCATTATGCCTCTTTTTTGAGACGATTCGAATTGTTAATCGACAACGGCAACTTTCGGGCGCTACCGGAAGTTGAAAATGCGATCACCATATGTGGTGCTGACCTGGCACCCAATAAACTGTTCGAGCACGTTTTTGTCGCCGGCCTGGTCGAAGGCGACTTTCCGCGCAAGACGTCGCAAGCTGGCTTTGTTGGTGCCGACGAAGTTCAGCGCTGGGCTGCCTTTGGTATCGACATTGCCAATCCGCGCTTTCATCCGAGTTTCGAAGCCTCCCTCTTCGAGAATCTATTATCTCGTGCGCGATCTGGTGTGCAGTTGTCTTATCCACTGCTCGAATTCAGCGGAGAAGAACTCTTGCCCTCCTACTTTTTGACCGGCGGCGAGGAAAATAATGACGTCGTGGCTGTGCCATTTTTGGCTCGAGCTGCAATTCAACCGGTTTCGCCACGTAATCTCATTACTGGAATTTTGGCAAAAAGCGAAAGTGTCGGCTCCGCTGCAAGCAAGTACGAAGTTTTTCAGAATTTAGCCGAGACGCACAGCTCGCTCGAAGTGCGGTCGCTGTGCGAGCGTATTCACGAAAATGTGGCGCTTGCCCACGGGCGTCTCGGTTCGGAGAGGCGCTCGGTCTTCAATGGCTATTTGGTGGACCACGTTCTCTCTGGCGCTTTGCGAGTGCCTTTGCCGGAATTATGGAGTGCGACAAAATTAAGCGATTACGGCAAATGTTCTTTCAAATATTGGGCGTCTCATGTCGTGCGGGCCAAACCAGTCGAAGAACCGCATGCCGGTCTCGATCCACTGTTGCTTGGTCAGGCTTATCACAAAGCTCTGGAATTGATTTATAAAGCCTTCAAAGCCGCGAGCATCTCTCTTGCTAGCTCGAACCCTGAGCAGATTGCCGGCATAGTAGATGCGGCAATAGATGCCTCTTTGAAGTGGCTGGTCGAAGAAACCAAGTTTCGTCCGGGTGAATTTTGGCATTTCGACATGCAAGAAGTGAAATTTCGGATCAAGCGTTTTATCGGCAAAGAGATTGGTCGCGCATTGAAGGACAAGAATGGTTTCGAGCCCGAATTTTTCGAAGCGGCGTTTGGCCTCGCCGGTGACCGTGAATCTTACCCAGCCCTGGTTATTGAAGATGTACACAGACAGATCGCAATTCGCGGCCGCATCGATCGCATCGATCTGTTGCGAGGGCATACTGACAGTTTTAGACAGCGAGTAAGATTGATCGATTACAAATCAGGATCGGCTGCGATTGCCAAAGATGATTCCTACTCGGGCAAGAATCTGCAATTAGCTCTTTATGCTCTAGCCGTTGAGCGGTCTATAATTCCCTCGAGCGAAGTCGTGCAAGCGATGTTTCTCAGTGTAAGTTCGGGAGAAGCAATCGGCAATCTCAATCTCGGTAGTTGGGAAAATCAGAAAGCGGATGAAGCAGATAGACCCAAATTAGTAGCGATTACCGAGCAATACGTCAAAGATTTCGTCGAACGAATATCGCAAGGTGACTTCACTGTCGCACCTGCAGGGAAAGATGTTTGCAAAAATTGCGACCACAAAATGATTTGTCGAATTGGTGAAATAGAAAGCGGGTCACGGGCTCGATAGCGGAGAAGCAAATGCCGGCACTGACAGAACAACAGCGAGAAGCTGTCGAAACCATCGACAAGCACGTTCTTGTTTGTGCTGGAGCCGGTTCGGGCAAAACTCACGTTTTGGTCGAGCATTACATTGAGTTGCTCAAGCAAGATCCCGGTGTATCCGTCGGTCACGTTGTAGCCGTAACCTTTACGCGCAAAGCTGCTGCTGAAATGCGCGCTCGGTTGAAGTCTAGATTTGGTCAACTTCTGCGAACCGCTGCCAGTGATGACGAAAAGCTGCGCTGGTCTAAATGTCTGGCAGAAATCGATTCTGCTAAGATCGGCACCATCCATTCATTGTGTGAGTCGATCCTCAAGTCTTTTCCAATTGACGCCAAGATCGATCCGCACTTTGAGGTGCTCACTGATTTGATGCAGGCTGAACTCCTGTCCAAATGCATAGAGCAGGCTTTTCGCGAAATCGTGCAACA
This sequence comes from Bryobacterales bacterium, assembly GCA_903970295.1. The sequence continues at coordinate 10,797 of CAJCHQ010001055.1, read as the reverse complement.
TGACGCGAGCGAACAATCGCTTCTGTTTGAGTACCCAGTCGAAGAAATAAAGCGACTGGTATCACAATCGTTGAAAAGTTCTCTGCAATTAGCCGAAGCTATCGGTCGCTTTCCCGGCGACGATGAGGAGCAACTTCGCCTTCACATCATGGAATTCTTGACGAAAGCCCGCGCTCTCTGTCTAGGCGATCTAGTTCTCAAGGCGGATTGGCACGAAGCTGTTGACTTTATTTGCTCCAATTCTCCTGATGCTGAAAATAAACTCATGCCCTTCGTGCTCGCGCTGCGAGAGTGTGCGGCCACGATTTCTCGCGTTGGGCTGGGCGCCAACGCAGCACCGTCCGATATTGAGGAAGCATGGCGAGCTTTGAGTCACGTCGCCGATTTGAGTGCGGGCAATTTGGGTGGCAATTCTGATCTAATCAAAAGCTTGCGTCTCAACCTGCGCACTGCACGCGATCTAGCTAGAGAATACGCCAAGCGGATGCCCCTCAATTTGAGCGATGAGGATGAGGCGGCGCTTACCTGTTTGCGTGCTTTCGTTGCCCTGGTGCAGCGAGCCCTGAACATATACAAGGCCGAGAAAAAATCGCGGCTGCAACTCGATTACAACGATTTGATCGAATGCGCTGATGCGGCTCTGTCCGAGACCGGTTCAATCGTGCGTCGATTCTATAACGATACAGTGAGAGCCGTGTTGGTGGATGAGTTTCAAGACACGAACAGTGTTCAGTCGAAGTTGCTGACGGCTTTGGCCGGACCACAAGCAAAGTTTTTCTTCATCGGTGACGATAAACAGTCAATCTATCGTTTCCAGGGAGCTGATGTCGCCACCTTCAACCACTGGCGCCGGCAGTTTTCACAGTCGGGTGAAGCGACGACATTGAGTTTGAATGCCTCTTTCCGCAGTCATCCGGAGATTGTTCAATTTGTAAATGTCGTGTTTGCACGACTGATGGCCGATGCGGATGCCAGCTCGGCTCACCGAGCGACATTCGAGAGATTGCATGCAGCCCGACAAGAGCCCTCGCTCTTATCAGTTCCAACCGCCAATGGTGCCTCCGACCCAGATCCTTCACTCGATTCTCAAACTGCGCAGAGAAACTCTTCTAACCGGGTCGAGGTAATCGTCTATGAAGACGAATCTGGCGAAGGGTGGAGCAAGCAAGGCGAACTGAAAAATATCGAAGCGTTGGCTGTAGCGGACTGGATCAAAGAAAAGATTGAAAGCTGGTCGATCTGCGACAAAGCAAGCGGTGAAAATCGCCTGGCTAGATTTGGTGACTTTGCCGTCCTGGTCCAGCGTAATAGCGATTTCGAAGCGCTCGGGCGAGTTTTAACCGAGAAAACTATTCCTTATGTGATGCTTGGTGGACGGGGCTTTCTCGAGCGGCAGGAAATTTTCGACCTGGAAAATCTTTTGCGATTCATTTCTTCTCCGCAAGACGATCACGCGCTGTTGGGAATTTTGCGTTCGCCGATTTTGGCCGTGTCGGATGATATCTTGCACAAATTGGCAGTGGAGGAATACGGCAGTCGCTATGCCAGTCTCTGGCAGAAAGTGCAAACTGCCGTCAAGCAAAATGTTTCCGGATTAGAGTCACTCAGTCGTTCCGCGATTCTGCTTAAACGTTTCATCGCCGATAGCGCGGTTGTTCCGTTAAGTGCGTTGCTCAGAAAGATCATCGTAGATACTGATTACGATCTAATATTGCTCAGCCTGCCTAACGGTCGCCAGCGCTCGAGAAATATTTGGAAGCTCGTCTCCATGGCTGAAGAAAACGAGCACCTCAGTTGTGGCGAATTTGCCCGCGATCTTGCCTTGATGCGTGAATTCAATGTCAAACAGGCGGATGCGCCAGTCGACACGAGCAATGCCGTCAAATTGATGACGATTCATGCCTCCAAGGGTCTTGAATTTCCTTTTGTCGCCTTGCCGGTCCTCAGTACTAATGCGGTGAACAGAAAAGAGCGCCTGCTTTTTCATCGTGAATACGGTTTAGCGTTCAATACACAGCGCACCGACGAGGATGTGAAGCCGACCTGGTATCAAGCCGTAAAAGTACTCGATGACGACATGGACATTGCCGAGCGCAAGCGATTGTTTTACGTAGCCATGACTCGTGCGCGCGATCACCTTGCCCTTTTTATGGAAGGTCATGCCAGAGACAATCAATCTTTTCGCACGTGGCTGATAAACTCGCTTGATCTCGTTGCCGCAGAGTTTGTCAGCGAAACCCAGAGCCGAACAGTGTCGGCTGGCAACGATGTCGCTCACTTCTCTGTCCGTTCACACGTGCAACTTACCAATTCGGGTTCGCTTCTCCTCGATCATGAACTATTCGAGGATGACTTCGAAACCGGACCCGACGCCTTAGCAAACGATTTTTCTCTGGTGGCAAGTGCTGAGGGACAAGTAAAATTTGTATTTCCGGCGGTGGCGGGTCCCGAGGGAAAAGAACATTTCGCCGCTGAAAAAGAACATGCTGAGGGTGACCACGACCGCCCTGCATTGGATTTTGTGGAATCTGATTTGTTGGAATCTCTACCTGCTCAACCGATTGAATTGCCGAGTGCCTGGCAAGGCATGATCAGAGTGACACCGCGCAACAAGCGACTGGTCATATCCGCCACCGCTATGGGCACATATTTCCATGCGCTCATGGAAAATTTGCCCGCTGATGGCAGACCGTTCAGCAGAGATGAGATCGAAGATCTCGTTTTTGCCCAACACGATCTTATTCCGACTGCAGAAAATATTGCCTATTTCGTCAATGAGGGCGAGCGCTTGATGCAGTTGTTTTACACGAGCGATTTGTGCCGCCTCTTCAAACAAGCGAAAAGACGTTTGCACGAATTGCCTTATGTGATCCAGGACGGAGTTCTGACACTTTCGCGACGTCCCGATCTGCTGATTGAGAATGCAGATGGACGCTGGCAATTGGTCGATTTTAAAACGGATCACTTCGAAGTGCAGGAAATCAAAAAACAAACCAAACGGCATAGCAAGCAATTGCATGAGTATGTCTCGGAGTTGAGCGCATTGCTTAAAGTGAGGATGACACCGCATATCTATTACGCACAGCATGCGCTGCTTGTAGATTGCCGCGTCTAATTTTCTTCGGCCAGCAGATCGTAGAAATTTTTACTTCCCAAAAGCCAGGCGCCGCCATCGGCAGTCATCACATCTCCAGTGATGTAGCTGGCTGGCTTCGAACACAGAAATATCGCCAAATCTGCGATTTCGTCGGGAGTTGCAAAACGTCCGAGGGGAATGCTGCGCAGCAATTTTTCTTGACCTTCTTTGGAATCGAATTTGAGATTCTTCGAGGCACCCTCAGTCAGCATCACGCCTGGAGCCAGGGCATTGACCCGGATACCATAGCGTCCCCATTCAGCGGCTAGGCTGCGGGTCATCGCCAGAACTCCCGCTTTGGCTGACGCCGAGTGCACTACCCCCGGTGCGCCAGTCCAGGCGAAAGTAGCGATGATGCTGAGAATGCAACCTTTCTTTTGCTCGATCATATGTTTGGCGGCAGCGCTGCTGCAATACCAGGATCCGTTGAGGACGATGTTGGTGACAGCGTTCCAGCCGTTGGTCGTCAACTTTTCCGAGGGGACGAGAAAATTTCCGGCAGCGTTATTGACGAGAATGTCGATTTTGCCGAATTTTTCAATAGCGCTGTCGACCATTGACTGGACCCGTATGGGGTCGCGCACATCTGTGGGCAGGCAAAGGACTTCTCCGAACTGTCGGATTTCTGCTGCCGCCTGGTTCAGATGTTCTTCGCTGCGGCTAGCAATAACTACTTTCGCTCCCCGCTTAGCCAGATTCAGGGCAATTGCCTTGCCAAGCCCAGTGCCGCCGCCAGTAATCAACGCTACCTCGCCGTCAAAATCGGTTTGAACGATTTGAATGCTACTTCCTTGCATCGGGTCCCCCCTTTGTATAATGTGCAGATATTAGCAAATGCCTACGAGTGAGCAGATATGGACCGACACTTCTTGAAGACGACAATCGAAAAGATTGAAAAGGAAAAGTCCGAGCATTCGCAAAAGTATGCCAATCATCCATCTCATCAGAATTGCCTGCCCAATTTCGATCAGGCGCTTGCCAGTTTACAAGCAGAGCTTGATAAGCTCGAGCATGAAGCGCCTGAGATAGAGGCTGAGTCGGTCTCTGGTCAGTAAGATGTTCTTGCGATGAACTGCGAGATCTGCCGATAGCAATCTTCTTCTTCAACAAATAGATCAGGAAATGAATAAAAGCAATGCGGCATGCCTTCGTATATCGCTGTTTCAATATGTTGGCAGCCTGCACTGAGGGCTTTCTGTTTTAACTCGAGAACTTGATCGATGAAGGGGTCTTCGGTGCCGATTAGAGCAATAGTCGGTGGCATCTCCGCGACTTCCCAAAGGAGCGGACTGACAAGTGGATTTTTCCACTCTTCGACACCAACATATGCAGCCCGTGCGTAAGCCAGGAATGGTGAGTCGAAAACAATGCCTGTGGGTGCCAGTCGGTTATAGGACGGGTAGCTTTCGACTGCCATGTCGAGCCAGGGAGCTAGTAGAATTAGACCTTTTATTGCGCTAATCGCTGCGCCTTTGCCTGAGAGCCACTTGCCCAGAGCCGCTGCCAGATTAGCACCGGCAGAATCTCCGGCCAGATAAAGCCTGGTTGGATCAATTCCCAGTCGAGCACTGCACCCGATCACCCAGTCGAGAGCCATTTCGCAATCGGTGAGTGCTCCGGGAAAAATCGTCTCGGGTGCCAAGCGATAATTAACGCTGACAACAACGGCTTGATTTGTATGGCAAAGCATTCTTGCTGTGTAGTCGGTGTCTTCGGAGCAACCGATAACAAAGCCGCCACCATGCATATAGAGAATGCATGGCAATTTTCGCTCTTGTCTTTCTGGTAATTCTGTTGAACCCGGCAATTCCGGTGAGTAAACTACGCATCTTATCCCAGCGACTATTTCTTCGCTGACTGAGACCTGCTCAACCAGATGTTTTGGTGGTTGAGGTATGACATTTTCTTCTCTGGTCAGTGGATCGCCTGTATAAATGCTGCGCATGCATAGAGCAATCAAATCACGCAGAGCAACCGGCTGCCTGATTCTGCCTATGAGTCTGTATAGCGGTTCCGCTGCAACTGCTTGTTCTTCCATTTCACCAAATACGATACCTTACCTTGCCCCGATTTTGCCCCTGCAAAGTAAATACCCAGCCTTGTGAGCTGGGCATTTACCGGGATTGATTAGAGGACAGCGAACTAAACTCCTAAAAGCGGTTGTTCATTTAATTCTTTCCATCTGCCCGACAAAAGGTCGCGGAGATGGTCGAAGTGGTGACCGACGTGGCAGATGCCGTCGATGCGCACAGAGGGCGGTGATATTCCGTGAGTATGATCTTCGACGAGTTCGACTGGAATCGGCCAGCGTTCTTCGGCGATGACCATCTCTAAATTCTTTCGCGCGAGACCAGATAAAGTGCAACCGGGAGCGTAAACGAGTTCAACTCGCATATGATGCGGCCCTCCTCTCCAGATGGAATACAAGTGTGACAGGATGCCTACGCTGCACGGCGCTGTGCTTTGTGAAATTTGAAGGAAAGATTAACCCCTCAGTTGCTGAAGTATATGCGAAACGATTTGAAAAGTATTGTTAAACTCGTGACAAATCTGCTTAAAGCTTGCTCACAAAATCAGAAACGGATGGCATGTGCTATTAACCAACTTTTGCGGGCTGACGGCTCGCGGCCAGCTCTGCAATTTCAGTGGACCGGCTATGATTAGTTCATGCCCTTTAGCGCGGCTCTGGATAGTTTTAATCGGGAAGGCGAGGTACGAATGTTTTTCAAGGGCGGTGCTTTGTTCTGGCGCAGATTCAGACTTCGCTCTGCGATCAGCGCCTGGATCGGATGCTATTGCCTGCTGCTTCTCCCCGCTGCGCAGGCTGAATACGAGAATCCCGCCTTCGATCGAGGCAAGGCTCGCATGAGTCACGGCGACTGGGACGGAGCGGTCGAGTCCTTTGGCGAATCGATCGGCTTTTCGAGCGAGAGTCCAGAGCCGTATTTTCTTAGAGGGCAATGCTTTTTGCATATGAAGAATTACGACCTGGCAGTCACTGACTTCGGTCATGCCTTGCAAATCGCACCGAGCCGGTCGGATATCTATCTGTGGCGTGGTGCGGCTTTCGCCAAGCTGAATCAGGACGAAGGGGCGATCAAAGACTACGAGCAAGCGATCAGGCTGAATCCGAAGCTAGGCAAAAACTACTTTGATGGAGAAAACCGAAGCGGCGGTTTGCAACCGGAGTCCGGCACAATCGTGCGCCGCGAATTTTCCGGACGTGGAGAATTAGTGGGCAGACCAGTATCCCGTTTCACGCAGCAGGGTAAAGACGAGCATTCAATCGCACTGTACAAAGAAGCGATCAAGCGTGTGTATCCTAATGGTTATGCAGGCACTGGCGAAGTCACTACCACCACTGACGGTGCCGGCACCACGACTACTACAACCTCGACAACGACGAGCACCACTTCGCCGACGACTCTGGCAGAAGTGACCGCGTCAGCGCCTGGTCCCGCCAATACTTCTGCCAACGATGGCAATTCCGATCGGGGGACAAAAAAGACTCAGAAGCGGATCGACAAAAATCGAGAAGAGCGCGAACTCAAGCAAGATGAAATCAGGCATGAGCGAGCCAAACATCATATCGAGGAATATTCGGAAGCAATTCGCCAGGAGCCGTCAAACGCTGCCAATTATTATCACCGCGGCAAAGCCCATCAGGTTTTGAAAAATTTCGACCAGGCCATTGCTGATTTTTCGGATGCGATTCGACTATCCCCGCAGAATTCACAATTTTATATTGCGCGTGCCTCTGTATACATGTTGATGGGTAAGCCGATCATGGCAGAGGCTGACGTGAAGAACGCTCACTCGGTTGATCCGACCTTGCCGCGGAAAATAAATCTAGACCTGCAGTAATCCAAAATGGTGTGTGTCGAAGATCGCTTATCTCTTTCAAATAACCGCCCCATTTAACAACGAGCCATCAGTTACAACCGTACTCTGTAGACGGCATCAGACTCGATGTTTGGAAATCATTAAATGAGGTTGTGACCACCCGGCAGATTCAGCAATTCCTTGGCCACAAAAATATTCAGCACACCCGCAGATACACCTCCCTCGATCCGAACGCTTTCAAAGGTTTTGAGGACATTCTCCAATAAGTATTTACGTCGAAAACTTCCATTTTTTCCATTACACGCGCCAATGGGCTAGGCAAAAACCCTGGGCATTTTTGTGCTTCACCTAAGTAGCAGGCGAATATTACCGAGCGAGCGGCGGTAAGAGTAAAATTGACTGCTTTCGAAATTCTATTGAAGAAACCTTATCCGCGTTAAAACGGATGCAGAGTTCATATTGGTCCTGCTCCCCATTTTGGTTGTTTTCGTTAGCTGCTATGGAATAAATCCAGACTTCATCTTCATCTCCATCCACTTTCGATTTCGCGACTCTTCCACGACCGAGTAAGCTCAGAATTTCACCTTTGGTAGCATCGCAGAGTACGTGAACTCGACTTTGCGCCCACTGCCACCTTTGCACATCTGAGTCGCCAGGGACGAATAATCTCAAAATGTCTGCCGACCGAACAGGACATATTTGACAAATGGCGGCCATACAGATTGAAACTTTGACCATATAAATATATATTTTTTTCATTTATTTTCACTCCCTCATTGCAATTCGCAGACTCGGATATTGCATCACACTGCTAGCTAAGCCCAGGTATGTATTGCAAAGGGTGGAGCAATTGGTCGATCCGGTAAGGGCCCGGGAGTGGGCGTATAGCTCCCAGGTGGCAAAACCGTAGCCGGCGGGCGCTTCCGATGGCGGACAAACCGCTGCCATTCTCATGAGTTTCATACAAACCTGCCCTAGATTGAACATAGACTGTTTCGAATATCTTCAAGATGTTCTCACTCGCTTGCCGGCAACACCAATCTCTCAGATCGATCAGTTCCTTCCTGACCGCTGGAAAGCAGCACGAGAAGCCGACCAACTGCAGGTTGCTGCCTGATCCTCCAATTCAGTCAGCGACGATTTCAACATTTCAACGGATAAAAGCACCAATGGCCCTGACATCCTGACATAAATCCTAAGCTAAATCGCAATAGCTTCATAGCTTCTTCCAACCCGACAGAACTCTGAGCTGGCCGCGCGAAACCAGGCCGCCATCGCAGCCCAACACTACGCCACTGAATATAGTGCCGATTCGGCGCTGCTACAAGCCGCCGATGCTGCAACGCTTACATTTAAGCTGTGCGGTTTTGCAGCCACGCAATTTGCCATTTAATTCGCCAAACCATGCCAAACAATGTGCCAAGTCATACCGGCCTTTCGCTGGATTGATTGCCGACTGCATAAACCCCTATAAGGTCGTGAAAACCTGATCAAGTAAACATCCGATGAGATGGCAAAGGGAAGTGTGCCGTAGTTGTCCTTATACGATGACATGTTAAACGTGACGAGAGTGGTTTTCGAATCGATAGTTTCGACAGTAAACTGTTCTTGGTTAATTTTGAAATCATTTATCAACCACCGACTAAGCAAGCGCTTACTGCCCTCAGTTTCTGACTCATAAAAAAGGCGCACTGCTGATGATTCAATATCTAGGACTACGCCGATAGCTGCTGGGTCGTGCGGCATGAGGCTGTCTTTTAACTCAAACCGTGGATTGAGTCGCAAATCACCAACTTTCGACTGCTCAAAATGGCGAAGCGCCCACACGTTCGCAGTGTGATTTACAAAGTTCCACTCTCGAAGATCTTCTCTCAAGCAAAGCCGCGTTTGCGGATGCATGTTACGCCTATGAACCAGCGTCTTCAAAGTCTTCAGGTCCGTAGCGCACAACAGCAAGCCGACATCGGCGATGCAGAAGTAGCTTTTAGTCCCACTCAAGTCGATCTCGGATGAGCTATCTCGATGCTTTCCTCTCAGTTTCAAAATGATATTTCCTTCAAACCTTATGTGATGGACCGAGCTGCTTTTAATAGACTGTACAACATGATCCCACTTAGCAGGCTCGTGCGTATCAAGCTCTAGTACCAAAAAGTATGAATGTGGCCATGTTTTTGCTACTGCTGTCATTGCGAGAGCGGCGAATCTGGTTCGGTCCCAACATCCCGCGGTGCATTTTTGTATGTAGCAATGCCAAGAAGAGAAATCGTCCACACCTGAAGCTATAGGCAAAAGGATGAGATCCAGGACCTCCTGCTGTAAATCACTTGAGTCAGTGCGTTCACCTTTCGGCGAAGTTGAGTAGCTCAAGACCATGGATGTTTTTTCAGGAAACCAATTGACAGGCTCTTTAGCTAAGCCAATATTCTCCGCAACCGACGGTTGAGCCAAAGTGCTTAAACATGTCACAAGTGCGAAGATTAGACTCAATTTCATTAGTTGCATATTTTTAGCAGTCTCCATGCCATGCGGGTTATTCTCCGGACAAGCTAACCACCCAGTGGTCTGGCCTCAGGTATCGAGAAAAATTGCGTATCCTCTCCAAAGTATGCGATCGTAGGTCTTCCGCCTAGCACTCCATGGTTCTTATGAGTTTGATCGCTGTGTCCATAATTTGCCAAAGGTACAGGATTATTTGCCCCGGGTGCTTTAAGTGCGGACGGATCTGCCTTAAAACGGATGCATAGTTCATATTGGTCCTGCTCCCCAGTTTGGTTTTTTTCGTTTGCGGCTATGGAGTAAATCCACGACTTCGTACGCGTGCTGAGAAGTCACGTCAAGTATGGAGCTGGGCTAGTCGAAGATGCAATCAAGAAGGCTCTGCAGTTCGGCTCGGCGAGCGCGGACTTTGTCATCGCAACTATCGATCGCGAAAGGTCGATCTCGGTTGCGCCAGATGCCACAGATATCGCCGCCTACCCACTCCTCGCTGAATTTAAAGTGACGATATCACCGGCGCCGGAAGTTTATCACACCCTTGTGTCAGCGGACGGAGGAATTTAGGGATGACAACCAGCGGACTGATCACAAATTATTTGAAGCAACTTCGCTTGCCGACTATCGCAAAATCATATGAGCGCCTGACCGAAGAGGCTTTGGCAAGAAAGGCAAGCTATGAGGAATTTTTGTGTTGCTTGCTCGAGCAGGAAGTTCAGCAGCGAGACCAAAAAGGCAAGAAAGAAAGGATTGCACAGGCAAAATTTCCTGCGCTGAAAACCTTGGATACATTCAATTTCGACGAGATACCCGCTCTAAACAAAAAACTGGTGCTCAAGTTGTTTGCTGGTCAGTATCTAAACCAAGGCGAAAACATTGTATTCATTGGCGGTCAAGGTACCGGCAAAACCCATCTATCCATCGCGCTGGGCATACAGGCTTGCACCGACGGGAAACGCGTGAGATTTTTCACTGTTGCCGATCTTACCCACCAGCTCATCGAAGCGAGGGACGAAAAACAACTCCTAAAATATCAACAACAGTTAGCTCGATGCGATCTTTTGATCCTCGACGAACTCGGACGGATCGAGGGCACCGCGGACGGGGCAAATCTGCTGTTCCAGGTTCTTGGTGCCAGATACGAAAAAAATTCGACTATCATCACCACGAACCTCGAATTTGGAGACTTATGTCAACTTTTACATAAATCGAATTATGTTGATTTGCGTATTATGTAAATTCGAACAATTGGCGTTTAACAAAATCAGCTTGGCGTAGCGGTTCGGGCTGATCCGAGATTTACATAATAATTTGGGTTTCTTCTT
>CAJCHQ010001054.1 GCA_903970295.1 Bryobacterales bacterium | reverse complement strand
GAAGGGACCAATGCCGAGGCGTTGTTGTGCATGTCTTACGCGATGCATTTGTTGGGCGAAGAGAAAGCTGCACATATGTGGGAAACGAAAGCATTAGACCAGGATCCAAAAATCAAGGACAAAGTCAAAATCAAACCTGTCGACAAAGAAGCCGAGCGTCCGAACGACCTGGGTCACGCCTCTGCTAAAGCGAAGAAACCGGTAGCGGTCTTTGCGCCGGCAGGACAGACGCCATCGACTGCAGCGCCTTCGACTAAGACGCCATCGACTGCAGCGCCATCGACTAAGACGCCTTCGACACCTTAGTCCTGACTAAATTCATCAGCATCAAACCCACAACTGTGATCACTACGAGAGTGGTTTTTTGACTGACGAAGTGTTGGAAGCACGTCGACACCACCGATGGTGGTACTTTCAACAAAGATGATGCAGCAGTAAATCCCGTGTGCCAGAACCATTGATTGGCTGAGTCGTTAAACCAGAGCAAAGCAATCAGTAGGATCATGCCGATGTTGGAAAACTGACGCAATGGTCTGCTAACGAAAACTGGCAGCCATGGCTCGATTAAGCCGAATCCGTCAAGTCCCGGCACGGGTAGGATGTTGAGCATGACGGCAATAATGTTTAACAGAGTGAGAGTTATGCAGCTCGTGGCAAATAAAGGCATCAAACCATTTGAATTCGCCATTAGCAAGATCGGCAGGCTGAAAAGAAGTGCCGCTACCAGGCTCATGAGCGGACCGGCTAATGAAACTAAACTGCGCCAAAGTCTATTTCTCAACAAGCTTTGATTGATGTAAACAGCGGCTCCCGGCAAAGCGACTCCACCCAACAGCAAGAATATAATCGGTAAGACGATTGATAACCCTGGATCGGTATATCGCAGGGGGTTGAAGGTCAAATAGCCTTTATCTTTCACTGTTGTATCGCCTCCCCAGTAGGCGACGATGGCGTGTCCGAATTCATGCAAACAAATCGAAAATATCCACCCGGCTAAAACTATCATTGGTCCGGCTATTTCATTCATTGTCTTGTTTCCTGGCTTTATTTCCTGGCTGGATTCAATTTTTCGACCGATGAGTATTGCTCTTGCAGTGCATCGTACTCTGTTTGCAGAGAGTTAGATTCTTTTTCCAATTGCTCGGCTGTGATCGTCGACGTGTTCTCTGAGCGTTGAGCGATGGGACTGAGGGCGTTTATATAAATGAGAAAACTGGCGGCGAGCTGGCTGTGCAAGTGTGCCCTTTGCGCTTCGGCATTAGCTAGTGCGGTGTGCCTTTGCATCTCCATGTAAGTTTTGTTCGCTTGAATAGCATCGCCATCGACCATGGCGCTTTGCGCCGCAACATGTAATCGCTCCGAGCTAGTCTGGTCCTTTTGTGCTACGCCGTGGTTGAATGATAATGTCATGTTTTGCACGTTCATCGCCATCGATTGCGAATTGATCCATTGCTGAAAATACACATCAGGAGTGATGTTATGCTGCTCACTTTGCAATGATTGAATTGTCTTTAGCAGCTGTTCTTCGCTAGATTTGAGTTGCTGCTCTAGGTTCTGCAGTTGCTGACACTGATCTTCTACAATTACTTTTAATGGCTTTACATTCGGCACTATAAGTGGTGGCAATCCTCGATTGTCTTGTTTAGCCTGCTGATGAAATTCTTTGACGTGTTCGTCATACTCTTGCCGGTGTTGTAGATACTGGGCGCGGCTGAGCTGATATTTTTCGAAGACATCCTGGAACTGCTGCCGGGCTTGATCTGAGGGAAGTTTTCGATTAACACTTTCCTCCAGTTTAAAAGTCGCAGGCGCGTCACACAAACGTAAGGTGGGATTTACTTCGTTAACCGCTTCAGTGTCATACAAGCGCAAGACCGGACCTCTTTCAAGCTTTGCCGCGACCAGAGCGCAACCTTTACTGTTCTTTTCACTCAACTCTTGGCAGCGATCGAGAATCAATTGATTGATCTGTTCAAGCTTTTCGGCTCGAGCGATTAAATAACGAGCGCTCCTCAGTCTAGCCTGCAGTAGTTGCTCAACTTCTTTACTGCAACGTTCGTTACCACTACAATTGTGGCAGGGCGCAAATTGTTCAACTTGGTTGGATGCATAAGCCTTTGCGCAGCAAAGGTTTGCTGCTAAATATGCAGCGGCTGTAAATTGGCTGAAAGCTTTGCGGAATGATATGGGCATCTCAAATCCATTATTCCTCAGCTTCTAGCTAGCCTATCGAAGATAGCTGCCAATTCTACCGGACGCGAAACTTGAGGGCAATGTCCGGCAGCTATTTCAATTGGCTCCACTTGTAGCAATTCGCGTGTCATACGTTTTGACCAGGCGGGTGAAAGCAATCGTTCATCCACACCAACAATCGATGACATTTTCACGGTCGGTAACGTCACGATCGGACTGGTCTCAAAAATTATCTTGGCTGAACGCATCTCCCTAATTCGTTCAGCTGCCCATCCAGCAACTTCCTGAGAGCAGTCGTGAAACCAATACTCGAATGCTAATTTTCGATTTTTAAAAGGATCGACTTGACCAGTGGTCAGGAACACATCTTGTTCGGTAGTTTTGGCGCGCTCCATGAAAGAATGCCGAGGCTTCGGCAGAGCCGCCGCCAGAAAAATCATTTGCGCAGCCGGCATTTTTTCACAAATGAGCGGTATTATCAAACCGCCCATTGAATGGCCTACCAAAAGTAAGTTATCTGGTGCACCATTTTTGGTAATAGCCGCCAATGCACTTTCGGCATAATGCTCGGCGCCTGCTTCTGCATCCTCAATCGGCAAATCGAATACGATGGCATCATGGCCGAACTTTTTCAGTTCAGGCACGAGAAGTTCCCAACACCAGGCGCCAAGATAGGCGCCATGCACGAGTGCGAACGTGCTCATGGGCTAAACCCTGGAGCTGCTGGACCCAGAATGTTGAGCGATTTTGCTCTCCAGATCCGTGAGGTCGGTGATTGGTTTGTCGCAGCTGAAATTCCGGCAGATATAAACTGTGGCGCGCCCATCCTGTAAACCGCGATTTTCCAGGAGCGGGCTCTCGAGGTCAAAATCAGCTTTGAGAGCCTTGGTCAATCTGCTAGCATCGCCATTGCCTGTGGTGCTATCGATTAGCACAACTTTGTTGGGAATATAACGATCGTTTATTTTCAAAACGTGTTCACGCGTGGTGTCGGCATAGTGATTTTCGTTTTGGTTTTCCACGCAGACAATTTCTGTTCCTGGATCCAAATGAAAATCCATGGCGCAGAGGAGATTCGCGAATTGATCCGGGTGCTTCGCCGAATAAGGAGCGTAAAGCTTGAGAAGCTCTGCCGCCTTTTGCTCGTAAACTGTTTTGCCAGTCAATTTGAAGAGTTTGAGCAGACAGCTAGTAGCCATTGAGGTTCCTGACGGAATTGAGCCATCATAGAAACTTTTTGTTCTGGTCAGGAGTTCTTCGTGATCATTGGCAGTGTAGTATAATCCGCCTTTTTCCTTGTCCCAGAACCGTTCTAGCATCTCATCTGTGAGGCGAATCGCCTGGAGCAGCCATTTCGGATTGTCATCCACTGATGCCAATTCGATTAAAGCGTCTACCAGGAAGGCATAGTCGTCCAGATATCCGTTCAGTTTCGCCTGACCACGCCCCCAGGTCCTTAACAGGCGACCCTCTGGTATGAGATTTTCGAGAATGAAATTGCAGGCAGACATTGCAGCGTCTAAATAGTCGTCTTCGCCGAGCACTTTGTAACCGCCCACCAGAGCCGAAATCATCAAGCTATTCCAGCTAGTCAAGACTTTCTCGTCGCGACCCGGGCGCACGCGCTCATTGCGCAAAGACAGCAGCTTGAGTCGAATTGGTTCCCAGGTCGTCCAGAACTGTCCCTCGCTCAAATGTTCAGTCTTCGCAGAATCTTCCGGACTTCTTTCGAGGTGGAAAACATTGTGGCCGTGTTCGAAATTACCCCTCTGTGAAATACCGAAAACCTCGGTAACGAATGAATATTCCGAAGGTAGTAGTTCCGATTTCAATTCCTCTTCCGTCCAAACGTAGAACTTACCCTCTTCGCCTTCGCTGTCGGCATCAAGGCTCGAGAAGAAAGCACCGCCCTCGGTGCGTAATTCGGTCAGGACGAATTCAAAAATTCCACGAGCTACTCGTTGCCAGTAATCTCGACGGAACAATAACCAACCGTCCAGATAGACTTGTGCCAGTAATGCATTGTCGTAAAGCATCTTTTCAAAATGTGGTATCAACCATTGCCGATCCACCGAGTAACGCGAGAAACCCCCGGCGATATGATCTTGAATGCCACCATAGGCCATGCGATCGAGCGTTGTCTGAATCAGCTCACGGCATTGATCGCGGATCTTCGCGTCTTTTCCATGGTTGACATAGCGCATGATCAAAGATAGATTGAAAGTGTGAGGGAATTTCGGCGCATTGCCAAATCCACCCCAACGTTGATCGAAATTAGGCAGAAGTTTCAGCACCGCTTGTTCGATTGTCGCTGCACTTATGCTGTTCTGAGCATCAGGTTGTTGTGTCACCTGATCCATGGCTTTGAGATGATTAGTCAACTCATTCGAACTTTCCGAAATATCGCTTCTTTGTTCTTTCCAGG
>CAJCHQ010001053.1 GCA_903970295.1 Bryobacterales bacterium | reverse complement strand
ATCTACACTCTTTCCCTACACGACGCTCTTCCGATCTCCAGGAAGTAGCACAGTTGAATCAGGAGTTCGCCGGCAATAAAGGCATGCTTGCTCAAATAGCGCAGCAATATAAAGCATTGAGCAAGAATGATGCGCTTTTCGCCAGTGAAGTCAACATTGGCAAAGACGGAAGTTTAACGTTCACTCCTAATACTGTGACCAGTCGTGAATTGCGCGATTACAGCTCAAAGGCGGCTAAAGAATTGAAAGCGTTGCATAAGCTCGAAAGCAAGATGGGTAAAGAAAAAGATGAAGGGCGACGAAAGGATCTTGTTGCCGATGAAAAGAATTTTGAAAAGATGATGAAACAGTCCGCAAAGACTCAGCAATCGATGGAGCACGAAGAGCATCTTCTTGCTGCAGCTCCGATGAATCCTAACGGAGAGGCAGTCACACAGGGTCAGGGTTACAGTGCTGCTCAGAGAACTGCTATGCAAAATTTGGTTGATACCAGTCTCGCACAATCACGTGCATCAGACAGCTATCACATGCCTGCTGGCGGTGGTGCGGCTACTCCGGATTATGATTTTTACGGTCTGAGTAATGCTGATAATCGTCCAGCTACGCTGGCTCCGAGTGATCGCGTAATATTTTAGTGACTATTGTCGCGGCTCTTCTTCTGGTCAAGCGTGTGCAGCGTTCGTTCATTATTTGCTCGATCAATGAGTTGAAAACTGTTGTGTTCTGATTCGCAATCAATTATCTTCATCGGGACAGTGAACCAATCTTTGGTGTCCTGGTCTTGTTTTCCAAGAACGACGCCTTTGTCAGTTTGAACTAATTTTTCGTCGTCTTTACTCAAAAGTTTATTGGCATCAGCAAGTATTCCATCAAGGCGAGACCTGTCTTTGACACCGTCGATCAACTTGTTGGCGTCTACAAAAGCTGCGTGGCGATTTTCTAGCTGCTGGATAATATCTTTGCCACCAAGAGTCATCCCACTTCGTACGTCCGCTGCGAGTTTCTCGGCAACTGCGTGTTCTGCCGGTGTTAAATCTTTTCTAGCTTCAGGTGACTGATGCGAAACCTGATCATTGAGCTTCTCGTAAACAGTGGAGCAACGATTGTCTGTCATTTCCGAAAACCTCTTCCTTTGTACTTTTGAACGTTATGCGAGGCCAAGTGAAAATCAGGTGAAAGTAGCAGTCGGTTGACTACGTGTTCCTCCCATGCGTCTTATGTTGGTGACGAGCAAATTGATCTCGAGTGATGATCAGCACATATTCTCGTTCCGTAGGCGAAACATCAACGGTTCGCCAGTGCGTGAATCCAGCTTTCTCGTAAGCGCGAATGGAAGGCTTGTTCTCGATCGAAGGTCCGACCGTGCACGCTGCAGCACCCATCTTCGCGAAAACTATTTCGCGCAAAAAATCACGGATTATTGCCTGCCCTAATCCGCGATGCAAATTTTTTTCATCGCTGATAAAAATGTCTATGGCCGCCATGTTCGGTTCGATTCCATCGCCTAATTTCTCGACATAGTCGGGAAAATCAACGAGCCAGTGAGTTTGAATGTAGCCCACAGGGCCATTCTCGTGGCAGATGTAGCCCATTGAGGGTACTTCGCCGGATATCCTCGGTAGGTACTTATCACGGATTTCTTGCAATGTTTTGGGCACGCCTCCCCACCATTGCATCACGTGAGGTCGGTTGAGCCACTGGCACAGCAGTTCAAGGTCATTTTCGGCTAAAGGGCTGAATATTACTGACATTGCTCGTAAACCTGATTTTTAGTGCTATAGAAGAGCCCGCAAGCGGATACAATATAGGCGTCTTTACCTTACCACCTCCCCAGGAAGCACCCTTTGCCCTCCCAGTTCGGAAACCAGGAGCAACCATGGACGCCAAGGTAATGCAGGCGGTTCAGGAATCGCTTACACAGGGACGCTGGGCCGACGCTTACAACTTACTTTACGAAAATGCGGTGCAGCAGGCACCTGACCCACTGGTAGAGTTCCATCTTGGTGTGATTTCGTACAACATGGGAGACTACCCTCGAGCAGAGGGGCACCTTAAAAAGTCGATTGCGATCTATCCGGACAATGGCGATGTGTATTATCAGATGGGGCTGGCTATGCTCAAGGCCGGGCGCATTCCGGACTCCGTGCCACAGTTTAAAGCGGCGTTAGAGCGCAAACAAAACTTTGCTGTTGGTAATTTGCATCTTGGTATCACTTTGTTGGCGACGGGTCAGTTACCCGAAGCGCTCGAACAGTTCATGGCTGCCACCAAAATCTCGCCAAATCTTGGTGCTGGTCACTATCAAGCAGGATTAGCTTGTTTGATGATGGGGCAGTTTCCTGAAGCATTGCAGCATTTTCAGCGCGCGATCAATGTCGATCCGACACTGACCGAAGGGTTTATTGGCCTGGGGCAAACCTACACTGCGACAGGCAATTTAGACGAAGCGGTGTCAGCTTTTGGAAATGCTTTTGCGCTCGAGCCTGATGATACCAATCTGAGAAAGATGTGGGCCGCGTCTATGATGAATGCAGGCCGTTATGATGACGCAGTGCGGCACTACCAGGAAATAATCAATCTTGGTGCGCACATAAGCGCTCGTGAGCGAGCGATGGCATACAACGACTGGGGCGTGTGTCTCTACCGTCAGCAGCGCCTGGAAGAGGCTGCGGAGAAGCTTGTTCACGCAGTCGATGTTGATTCCGGATTAACCGAGGCGCGAATTAATCTGGGCTTGTTGCAACTGCGATTGCATGAATACGAACTCGCGAACGAAACTTTCGAAAAGGTGCTCGTCGAGCAACCTGCGAACCTGCAAGCGATGCTTTATCTTGCAGTTACGATGTTGTTTGCCGGGAAGGGTAAAGAAGCTTTGCAGGGGCTGATGCAACTTCAGAAGGTAAATGTCACCGGACCTAAGCCGCCCGATCTCGAGTTGTGGACGGGGTTTGCTGCGTTATCGCTGGGCGACGTCGACATGGCTGGT
>CAJCHQ010001052.1 GCA_903970295.1 Bryobacterales bacterium | reverse complement strand
TCACCAAAGTTGCCACAACGGTCGGTGACATCGGCAGTCTCACTGCCAAAGACGCCCCCCCTCCGGAATCGGCCGCGCAGGTCAGAGCCGACAAAGACTTCGCCCAGCTCGCGGCATCAGCTGCTGATGTGAAAGGCATGCACTTCGGATCTGCTCCGGATAAGCCGACTGTCACCGAGAAAGGTGCTAAAGGGAGCAGCCAGGTGACCGAAGTAGAAGCCACTGCCACCACTAGAGATGGGGTAAAAGTCGACGCCGTCGTTGCTAAGGGCAAAGACGGAGATCTCACGCAAGAGATGATCCAGGCGGGAGCAGTCACCTACAAACATGGTAAAGACGGGACCCAAGTCACCGACAAGAATTTTCAAATTACTCGCAAAGATGGCGTAGTCACTGTCGAAGACGCGAAGGATCAACGGCGGGTAGTCTTCAACAAAGATCATTCATATACGGTTCTGGACGAAAAGACTGGAGTCTCGACCACGTTCTCTGACATAGGCGCCACGACCAAACTAGCGAATGGTTCTGAAGTGACGCAAGTCAAAGGCAACGCTCTCGAGGCGGCCACCACCGCAGCCAAGACTCCCAACACCGATGGCGCGCGTACGAGATTTTTCCAGGATGCCGAAGGCAACATGGCGGCGATCAAATCTGATGGCACCATGTTCAGATATGATAAAAAACAGCAGACCCTCGAAATCAGCCAGGGTAACAGCGTTGTCGAACGTGATTTCAAAACGAACGAGGTCAAGTTCTACAAGCGAGATGCTCAAGGCAATCTCGAACAAGAGGAGCCGAACGCATCAAATCTTCCTAAAGGCTGGCAAATTCAGCCAGACGGCTCGATTAAGATCAACAACGAGTCAGTCGTCGCCGGCAAAAATGCTCCCACGATTCCGGGCGAAGGCCCGGCGACAGTGCACATCGAACACGGCACTAAATTTGATACCAGACACTCGCAATTAACTGCTCATAGCGAAACCGCCGGCGACCAGAAAGTGCAATCGAACGGGCAAACCACCGTTCTTTCAGGCTCCAGTACGCCGCAGGTGACAGTCGCTCAAACCGGCCAGATGTCTGAAGGAACGACTGGTGGCGGTCCGGCCATCACCTACGACCCGTCGACCGGTACGATGAAAGTACCATCCGGGGACGGTCCTGCAGTCACAATGAATGGCAACATTGGCAGCACAGTTTTGTGGGATCCGTCGTTTAACCAGAGCACCACGATCGGCGCCGACGGCTCGGTTCAGTCCGGCACTATCAGTGGTGACGGTCAGTTCAGCTCGCTCTTCACGGCCGATCCCACGGGCAACATCGGCTTCTTCGACGGCAGCTCTTTAAGCAACTCCGGACAGTTCACTGATTCTTCAGGCACAGATGTCACCAGCGGCTGGTCAGACAGCTCCACGAGCAGTACTGATGGTACAAGTGGCGTCTACGCCAGTGGCGACGGCAGTCTCGATGGTTCAGGCGATGGCAGCGCCAGCGGCTCGCTGGATCCGACAGTAGTGGCAGTCCTTCCCGGTGGCATCGAAAGACTCTCCAACGGCGATTTCGCTCTACCTGATGGCACCGAATATGGCAGCTTCGACCAAGCAATGACAGCTGAAAAAGACGAGGCTGGAAATCCGATATCGGCGCAAATAAAAGCGCAAAGAGCTGAAGGTACGCCTGAGGAATCAAAAGACCAGAGCGTTAAGCGCGTGGTTGCCGAAGTCGGCGCTGGGGCAAAAGAAGGATTCAACGCCCTGGCCGATCTGGAGGGCCGCGGGCAGGCGCCGCTCGATCCACTGGGCGACAGAGCTTCTTTGACTGACGCACTGGCGTCGTTCAGCACCGCCGCTGCAGACCACACTCTCAACCCTGAAGTTCAACTCGTCGCAGCCCATCTGCAGACTAAGGCTTTAGCCGGACTAGCCGAAACCGATATGGTTTTGACTAACGTGGCAGCCTAGACAGACTCTGATTAATTAACATCATTGTTTTAAATACTTGGCATCTTTTTTTCGATCCGGGGTATATATCAGTCACCCGTTTCGAGGGACTAGCCATGCCGAGCCACCATCGTACCGACGAAACCATTACTAATCAGATCGCCCAGATTCTTGAACAAGCCCAGGATACTCTGGTCAACAAGCCTCTCACTAGAGAGGAACAAAGCAATAAAGAAGTGGAGTACTTCCGGCTCCTGATGGAGACGGCCGGCCGCCGAGGTAAAGCGGCACAAGACGGTCTCGTTGAAGAGATCCACTTGTTGCAGAAAAACGGCGAGTTGGGATTGGATTGCTCAAGTTTCTGAAAGCGGCTCGTATTCTTCTTCGGTCAAACCGAAAGTCCAGGCGATCGCTTGCCTGGCACGAGTCATTGTCGGCGGTACGCGCAGAAAATATTCTTTGTAGGAGCCATCCGGTTCGGGGCTCGAGTTAACCACATGCACAACGAGAACAGGCTCGTCTCCTTGCAAATTCATGCGGTATAGAATTCCGCACTTGTCCTGGTGAATCTTTATCACCTGCCGCTCTTTGAGATAGTTGTCCAAGCCGAAACGTTCGATCAACACTCTTCTCACTTCGACGTTTGGTTCGGCTTCGATCATCTCGAGATCGATAGGCTCAGGCAAGAGAATCACGTAATCCGGAACGAGAATGCCGTGCCAGGCATAAAACCCCCAGCCATCTGCATATCGCATCACCATGCCGGTTTCGTTGTGCAAACGACCACGATTGTCTCGCGTGATTTCGGTTGGACGGTCGCTCAAAATGCACAGATTCTCGAATGGCCACCACCAGCCGCACGACTGAGTGATTGTTTTGATGCCCTCGAGCGACTCGGTGCCTTTGATGCCGATTTTGCTCAGATAGTCGTAATAGCCTACCCAGCTGGCGTCGTGTTGCCCGAAAGCGCAATCGACGGTTTGTCTACCCGTCAATATGCCGTTGTTAATCGTCATCATCAGCCTAAGCGGTTCAGCCACATGAGTCCAGGTCTGTTCTTTCAATGCTGGTACGAACTCTTGAAATATTTCCTCAAAAACTGCTTCTGAAGCTTGTTTCGCGATTGCTGCTCGCACTGTGTCCTCGCAGTCGATGCGAATCTTTTGCAAAGCCGAGCCGCCCGCTAATTTACGCAGGTACTGCCAAACCCAGATGCCGAGGCGTTCGGAAAAAACTTCCTTGATTCGTTTTTCGACCAGATGGCCATATTTGTCTAGAATTTTTTTGTCAGCTTCTTTGCGCATTTGCCGCCTGACTTCAGCCCAACGCTCGGCACCGAGAATTTCTTCGATCTGGCGCACACACTGCTGCCAGACCTGATCCCAGACGACTCGCTGAGTCGGGTCTAATTGCCACGGCCAATCGACTTCGCTGCTCATCAAGCGGGCAGCAGTCGCTCCCGCTCTGGGTGATTTGAGCCAGATCGTTATTTTGGGCGGCGCTAAACCAGCCGCACGATAAGCGCTAACCAGACCCAACTCCGCCGTCGCACGGTCAGTTTGGGCCAGCGAAAGTCCGATGTTTCTCCAGTATGTGCGTGACTCTTCTAACTGCGATAGATGCGCAGCTGTCAGACGATTGAGCGGTTCAGTCAATAACATCTCGGGGTGGAGCCTGGGGCACGTACTCGCGTTGCTGAATAACTTTGTATACGCCTTCGGGCAGCGCAATCGTGCCATGCTCTTCGTGGACAAGCTTACCGCCCGGCTTTACTTCCAAAAGCCGTTCGCCTTGCCACATGTACATCGTGGCGAATTTCGTGCTGATGGCATGAGCGTGCCCGGTCACTTCTCCGTAAGCGAGAACGACCCGATCTTGCCATTCCACCGGATGTACATTTTCCGGCAATCGTTCGATCTTCTGTAGCAAAACATCCCCTTGCCTGTAGGTGGCGCGTTTCGCGACTTGACTTTTTATTACCAT
>CAJCHQ010001051.1 GCA_903970295.1 Bryobacterales bacterium | reverse complement strand
AGCCGCCGTCGATCGGCAAAGTCACACCGGTTATGTTCCGGGCAGCATCACCAGCAAGAAAAATGCACAGCTGCGCGATCTCAGACGCTTCGACAAAGCGCTTGCTCGGTTGTTTTTCACCCAACATGTCGGCCGCCGCTTGTTCTATATTCGTGCCATTAGCATCAGCTCGAGCAGCAATTTGAGCTTCTACCAGCGGCGTTCTCACCCAGCCCGGACAGATAGCATTGCAGGTGATACCACTTTCGGCCAACTCCAGTGCGACGACTTTCGTCAGACCAACTACGCCGTGCTTAGCAGCCACGTAAGCAGACTTGTCGGCGGAGGCTACCAGTCCATGAACCGAAGCGATGTTGACGATCCGTCCCCACTTTTGCATCTTCATGTGAGGTACAGCGCACCGCGTGCTGTGAAAAACCGCTGACAAATTGATGGCGATTATGCTATTCCATTTGTCTACTGGAAACTCGTCGACAGGTGCCGTGTACTGAATGCCGGCATTGTTGATTAGGATGTCGACTGAGCCGAATTGGGCAATCGCGTGCCCAATCAGATTTTCGATTGCCTGGCTGTCGGACATGTCGGCCGGATGATAAACAACCTTTACTTTGAATAACGTCTCGATATTTTGCCTGACTGCCTCTATGTTCTGTGCATCACCGAGCCCATTTAAAACTACATTGCATCCTGCTGCCGCCAGACCTTCAGCGATGGCGAGACCGATGCCGCTTGTCGAACCAGTGACTACGGCTGTACGTCCTTTGATCATGAGAACCTCTGTCCAAGATAAACAGGCAATACTAATTTTTCAATCCGGCTCAGTGTACGGCCTATCTCCACCGAAAAGGTGCCTTACGATAAGCGCGAAATATATCGATACTTCGCCTATATTGGTCTTTTTCTGCAAATAATTTTCAAGAAAGTAAATATTCGGCTAACCCCTGATGTGGTAAGGGAAATTTCATTTCCGAACCAGAATCAAGGTGCCTGTCGACCTGCGCCCACTGCCCAGAAAGGAAAGAGCGCCGATTCTGGCGCTCTTTCCTCGTCTGTCGTAACTCGAGCGGTGCCCGGCATTCAGGGCCGGAAAAGCTCCCTGCACACCGACGCACCACTCGAGAGTGGTCATTACACGATCTAGAAACGGGTGGAAAACCGATCAGCGGCAGCGACAAGGGCTCGACGAGTGCCGACTTCGCTTGCCGAATGTCCGGCGTCTGGAATGATTACGAGTTCCGACTCTGGCCAAGCAAGATGCAAGGCGTGAGCGGCGCTGAATGGGCAGACCATATCGTAACGTCCATTGATGATCGTGCAGGGCACACGTCGCCGCATGCGCTTGATCGTGCTCAACAACTGATTTCGTCCCCGGAACCAGCAGTTGTTCATAAAGT
>CAJCHQ010001050.1 GCA_903970295.1 Bryobacterales bacterium | reverse complement strand
GTCGGCGAAATCAACTTGCTCTCGCGCATTGCTAACCAGCTTTCGATTGCCATCAGCCAGGCTCGCCTTTATCAGATCGTCGAGACGCAAAGCACGAGCATCGATAAATTGACCGAACTGTGCACCCAGCTCAGCAAGGTCGTCCATTCCACCCGCGAACTGACTGAACGCAATGAAGGGCGCGAAAAAGTGCGAGTGAAATTGAGTTCACGCGAGATCGAAGTGTTGCGCAAAGTGGCACTTGGGCACTCAAACCGAGAAGTAGCCGAAAGTCTACACATTACTGAAGGCACCACTGAAGTCCACGTCAGCCGCTTGCGCAAAAAGCTAAACCTGGCCAGTCGTGCCGCTCTGGTCAGATATGCTTATGAAAATCATATTTGCTGACGTCCACTTTCAGTGAAAAAACTAGCCGCTGGTTGGGCTTATTACAATTGTGACTGCCAGGCAAAGGTCCTGACCAGGCCTGTGACTGGGCAGTTGGATGCCTGCGACAGGCTGCATGTCGCTTACCAGCGATTGAGGGCGAGCGAGCGAAGCGTTCATTACCGGCAAAGAATGGCTGCGCACGAACCCCCATAAGCGCTTATATTAGTATTGGGAAATCCAAAGCGCCTGGAAAATGCTTATCATTACCCCGCCCCCTGACTTCTTCCTGGACGCCCTCTTGCTCGACTCTGATCCGCTGGCTCCATTGTTTGCAAGAGCGAGAACAGCGCGGTTGAAAAACCGCTTACCCGAGCCAAAGTCAAAGTTGTGTCACTAGAAGACTCGCCTACGCAGTTAAAAGAAGATCCACCGGACCCTTTGTCCCCTGCCGCCGAGGAAAACTCGGCTCAATCTGTTGGCACCGTCAAACCGATTTCGATTGCCTACAAATTTCTGCTGGCCTGGTTTGTATTCATTGGCTTGTTGTTTGCCATCGCCTTGATCACCAATATCGACTGGGCGAAACCATTTTTGCAAAGACAGATCAGCCAGATGATCCACCGAGAAGTTAAGTTAGGGCATCTGGCCTGGAATTTCGGGCTCAATGGTTTGGCTGTCGAAACCAACCGTCTGATTATCAAAGACGAAGACGGATCCGACTTTCTCACAGCCGCTCATGCGGAAATGGGTGTGGCTTTCGTCGCTTTGCTCAACAAGCAATTGATCATCAGACATCTTTCTTTTAAGAAGCCGGAACTATGGGCGGTGCGCAAAAAAATGCACGCCTGGAATTTCGACGATTTGATGGAGATAGGGCCCGACATTCGTTTCGTTCAGGCCGAGCATGGCATTGTCCACATCGTCGATAAAGCCTCCGGACAAGAACCGAGATGGCAGCCCCTGACTCTCGATGATGTCGATTTGCAATTCGTTTATCCTTTGAAAAACAAAAAATCGCCGGTCCATCTCTCGTTTAAATTGAAGCGACCGACATACGCGACGACCTGCAGTTTCACCAGCCTTGGTGGCGGTCCTTACGACTGGAAAGCCAACAAATATTTGTTTGATGCTGAGGCTGATCAACTCAGCCTGGACGATTTCATGCCGTTTGTGCGAGCAGTGGCTGAAATCGAACAACGCTTCGAGTTGAAGCAAACAGCCGCTCAAACCGGCAGTGCTGAAATGCAGGCGAAAAAACTGGCGGCTGACAAAGCGCAAGCGATGGCTTCCATCTCCGGGCTATTTCACGTCAAGCTAAAAGGAGAAGGCGCCTGGGACACGGGCTTGACGGCCAAACTGAACGTGTTGGCCAAAGACTTTTCCCTGGTCGCTCCGGCCTTCGGTGTTGTCACCGCGCCTAAAGCAGCCTCTGACGCGGAAGTTTATATCGACCGCCAAAAACTTTCCTGGAAGGATCTTGTTTTCAAAGTGGCTAATCTCGAGTTGCATTCTCACGGAGTCATCCGCAATTGGAAAAAGCAAAAGAGCGATTACAGCGCTAACGTCGCCGGACATATAGGTGACCTCAGGGATCTGAACGGTTTGGTCGACCGGCAAGTTAAAACGAAAAAGGGTGAATTCGACGTCGACCCGGGCGAATTCGGCGGTGCGGCGGAGATCAGCATCAATGCGTCGCGCGTGAAGGACAAATCAGATTTCGTCACCGATGTCGATGCCCGGGGCATTACATTGAAGAGTTTTTTGAGTGAGAATGCCACTCATCTGACACCGATGATGAGCTTGCTCGGATTGGGTGACGATACCCAATTGACCGGGAAATTGAAATTGATCCCCAACGAAAAACTGGAGATCTCGGAGGGCAGCCTGCCCCTGGCTAAGGGGCGAGTCACCACATCCGGTACCATTACTCTGAAGAATTCCAATTCGCACCTGAACTTCGACGCTCGAGCCTTGCCGCTCTCCGAATTGAGAAGAAGTGCCACCGGCTCCAAATACATCAGTCAGGACCTGCAAAAGGTTTTCACCATTTCCAACAAAAACAAATACGCCATCGGCGGCATCCTCAATGCCAGGGGCTCGGTAGACACATCGCCTGAACAGGTGAAAACCGAAGGTACCGGGAATGTCACCGGTTTCAGCATCCAGGCTTCGGATAAAAGTATCCGAATGAGTAATGTTCAGGGCGCATTCAAGTGGACCGGCAAAAAGTTGCAATTGGATCATTTGACCGGCTCAATTGCCAACGGCTCATACACGCTGGAAGGCAACACCGGCTTAGAAAAAACCCCTTATCTCGATTGGCGGATGAAGGCTAAGCATCTTGATTTGAAAGAGCTAGGAGCTTTGATGCGCCTGCTGCAGATCAGGGTGCCGCTCTTTTCCGAGAATCATCTCTACGGCACTGTGCAGTCTCTGGATCTGCATATCGTCGGACCGCGCACCGGACCCCAGGTGTCGTTTACAGCGGTGCCCGAAAACATGTTTTATCAGCCGCCGGGACTTTCGCGACCACTCCAGGCCAAAACAGGATTGATTGTCTACCGCGGCGATAAGCTCGTTTTGACCGATGTCGGCTTTCTCGCGAAGAGCGGTCAAATCAACACAACGATGACGATCGAAGATCTGTCACGCTTGGCTAAGTTGACCGATCTCAAGCTCAAGACCGAGGGCATCGATTTGTCTGACGTCAACTATTATCTGTCATCAAGTCTCATGCCCGGTCCCTTGAAAAAGCTCTATCTGGGTTTCTTGCACGAAAACAAGATATTCGAGGTGCGGGGGCGCACGGCTGCCGATATCGCCTGCAAATTCAATGGCGACAAAGTCCTTCTCAACGGATCGGTCAATCTCGATAACGTCAGCGCCAAAGTTCTGCAAAAAGATATGCCGGTCGAGCATATTTGCGGCACGATTGTCACTGCCGGCAACGACCTGATCTTGAAAGACCTGAAAGGCACATTCAAGCAAACAGTATTTGCATTGACCGGAAACGTTACCAATTATATGGAGGCTAACCCGCTCTGGCGCACGAAACTAACCGCCTCATTGACGCCTGATGAAGTGCTGGAAATGTTGCCACCATTGAGAGACCAGGCCAAAAAATGGCAGATCGGCTTGCATTCCAAAGATCTGCTCGATCTGCACGCAGACTACAACAGCGACGGTCTGCAAACGAACATTACGTTCGGCATCAAAGCCGAGCCAGGCGATCGTATTTCGGTTGTCACCCCGCTTGGCACTTTCTACCAGCCGGTTATGGAAGATCTGCTCGTCGATGGTGAGGTGATCTCGACAAAGGACAGCTGCGAACTGAAAAATGCGCATGTCAACATAGGCGATTCTGTCCTGGTAATTTCCGGCAAACTGGGCTCTTTGTTCAACAGCGCTGCCAAATCTGACCCAGCAAATCCCCTCAGCGGGCGGCTAATGAACGTGTCGGTGACAACCGTCAAACCAGTACCGGCAGCCAGGATCTTGAGTATTTTCGATCCGGTGTTCAGTAAGAACCAAGCCACAGGAACTGTAGCCGGCGAATTCGCGTTGGCAGGCAATGTGCCCGATTTGAGACCGAGCGGCAAAATCGTCCTCAACGATATTTGCTTGCCTAAATTCAATCTGTCCGATCTCTCTGGCACTGTAGTCATGCCTCAGACTGAAGAGGGGCAGCCGCAGAATCTTCTGGGCACGGTGGAATTGCCGCGCCTGAAATTGGGCGGCACGCATGCTGAAAAGTTGCAAGCCAAATTGCTGATCGAAACCACGGGTGGCAGGCAAGAAGCGAATCTGAAAATCACCGATGGTCATTTCCTGATCGCTGGTGGGGACGTCGAATGGACCGGTATTGCCGATCTCAATCATCGAATGCTGGCTCTGAAAGGAAGTTTCAATAAATTGAGAGCAGCCGAAATATCCGAACAGCTTTTTACTCGCGCCGGCGAAATCACCGGTCTTCTTAAAGGCACCTTTGAAGTCGCCACTGAAGGCAAGAATAATCGCGAAGCCATTGCCAATCTCAACGGCAAAGCTGAATTCATCGTTGAAAACGGCTCTCTGGCAAGGTTTGGTCATTTACAAACCGAATTGACCAGAGTCAATTTGCTGCACCAGGGTTTGTTCGGTTTCAATTTGAACAATCTACTTCAGAGCGTCGTCCCTGTGCGCACCGGCTTATTCAAAGAAATCACGGGCAACATGCACATCGACAAAGGCATTCTCACTGTCGACTATTTGAAATATAACGCCGACGACATGTGTTTGTGGGCCGGCGGCAAAGCCAATCTAAATCTTGACACGATCGATTTGCAGATTGCCGGACGCATTCCACGCGTATCAGAAAGTGTGCTCAGCGGTCATATCGGCAGCATGTCGCGCAACTTCACTTTGCAGCGCTTTGCCACACTTGCCACTTTCGGTCGTTTAGAGCGATTGCCGTCATTGCCACTTCTTGGTGATATCGCTTCGGACAGACCGCGCACTTTTCAATTCAAAGTGGCAGCACCTCTCGACAAACCGAAACTCCTGTCTAATTCGATCGAGAAATCTTTCCACTGGCTTCCCGTGCACGCCAACGCCTCTGCACATCCGTTGCCAAATTTAGATTAGCCTCAATCTT
>CAJCHQ010001049.1 GCA_903970295.1 Bryobacterales bacterium | reverse complement strand
TCCGATCTCAGCTTTACGCATTGTTCGTACTTTTCTTCCACCGACAATATGCGCGCCAGGTTCATAAGATTCTGGGCGTAAGTCGGATGCTGATCCCCGTAGACCCGCTCTCTGATTGCCAATCCCTGCTGGCATAAATCTTCGGCCCTGGCGTAGTTGCCCTCATTAAAGTAGAGATTGGCGAGATTATTCAAACAAACGGCTCGAGACGGATCTTCCATACCAAGCAAGCTTTCCACAAGCGTAAGCGAACGTTTGTAGCATTCTTCGGCCAGCTTATATTTTCCTTGCCTCAAATAAATCAAGCCCAGCGAGCTGAGGTGATTAGCCAGATCGAAGCTCTTTTCTTTGCCACCTTCAGCATCCACTTCCAGCGCCGCTTTCATCAATTTTTCAGCGGCGACGTAATTGTCCTTTTCCAAATTAGCCATGGCATGAGGCACAAGCAGCAGCGCTTTAGGGTTAGCCGGGCGTATCAAATCTTTCGAGTCTGGTGTAGAAGGTGGATGAACCAGCGACTTGGAGCCGGAAGTATCGCCCTCAGTAAGATCTGCCAGAACGGGCTGAATAGAGATTTGTAGACTGAAGGTTGTGACCGCCACAAATGCTGCAATTGCTGCAGGCGCTCTAGTTGTCAATCTCAATTTCATTTTTTAGTCAATAAATCTCGGGAGACTGCAAGTTTTCAGCGGTTCAATTATGAAGTTAACTCAGCCATACCACATTAAACGAATAAGTATTCTATACAAACCATGAACTCCTGCTCGAATGCCATTACCCGCATCGGCGTTCATGCGCGAGCAAGTTTCACAGCCAGTTTATCGCCCACGGCGAAGAATCGAAGGCTCGGTCGATAGTTGGTCTGGGGCAAGCAAAGAGCGAAAATTAGTATGCTGGAATCATCGTCGGGCATTCTTTAGACTTATCGCATTGAGCTGAATGAAGTGCGGAATGATTGGCACCAAGCTTTTCGGCCGGCACAAAAATTCGTTCGCGCTCCTCAGAGGCAGAATTGTTCGTCCACGAATCGTAGGGAAATTCATTCGGATTATGCTTGCGATACCAGATTTCCACACCGGCACGTTTCCAAACAATCACCACGGGCAGTGGCTGTCCTTCATCGTATTGTTGACGCATGTGGTGCACTGTCGATTTCTGAATTTTGACAACCATGTTGCCAGGAAAAACGCGCAATTCGTTGTCCAACATCAGTTCAATAATCTCGGGTGTGGCTTTGCTCACGGCCACCAAGACGTCTGCGCCTTGCTTGCACCAGGGCAGACCCGGGAGAAAGTCAAGAAACTGCTCGGTGTTGACAGATGTGCCTTCAGCTTCAGTCATCGTTAAAACCTGCCATTAACATTTGGGTACTCGCATTAGTTTAGCTTTATACCGCCGGATATACATCCCAAAATGATACTTCTCTACGTTTTCTGTAATGGGTCGCCCATACATATGTCGATCAAATACCGATCGATGTCAACCAAGCTATCAATTATAGGTACGAAGAAGGTCGCTTTTCAATCAAACCATCATTCGTTGATAAGCACATTCGAGCAGAGTCTCTGCTGTAACTCCGTCTTCGATCAACTCGGCGACGCCATAGCGGATTTTTCGTTTACGCGCCAGCGCTTCATCCTCGCCGGCTCCGCGACTTTTGAATTCTTCGTGCAACTCTTTCAAAGCCAGTCCAAGCACCTCGGCATCGACGTTCATGGCTGCCAAGCCGAAGCTGCCCTCCGACCAGTGCGCGCGCAGGTCGCCCAGGCGAAAACGAGATTGCAAAAGATTTGCCAGATCTTTGAACAGTTTTTCCTGAGCGGAAAATCCGTTAGACAAAGCGATATCGGCGAAACCATCAAGCCCCAGCAAAGCCAGAGAAAAAGCCGCGCCGACGGTTTTTGCATGCTCCAGGTGAACGTTCAGCGTATTCTCAAAAGCAGCCCGCGTTAGTAGTCCCGTCGTCGAATCGGTGCCAGCTCTCTGCTTCAGGCTGCTCGAAAGCTCCAGTCGACTGCGAACGCGGCTCAATAATTCTTCTGTCAAAATCGGCTTAGCCAGAATATCGTCACCCCCGGCTCTGAAAGCGGCCGATCGCCCCTCCGGTGAACTCTTGGAAGTGAGGAAGAGAATTGGTAATCTCTGCCAGCGCTCCATTGACCGCAATAAGCGGCAAACGTCGTAACCGCTAAGTCCCGGCATGACAACATCTAGAAGAATCAAGTCCGGTTCGAATTCTTCCAGCGTTTCCAAAACGTGAATCGGGTCGCTCAAACTTTTGACGGCAAACCCCTGTGACATCAAAGTGCCGGTTATGAAGCCGGTCAGGACCACATCATCATCGACCGCCAGCACTTTAGGCTTGCCGATGTTGCTCATGGCCAGCAAACCTTCGACAGCCGACTTGATGATCGTCACACTCGGTCCTGCCGGAAAACCGAATTCAGCACCCATATAAAGCAAAGACGACTCGTCCGGCAATTGATCGTCGGCGGAGATGAAAGCTAGAGGCAAAAGTCGAAAGAACGGCTGTTGTCTGGCTTTGGCGATTGCAGCCAGTGGTTGTTCTTCGCCGAAAGCATTCATGTCGATGATCGCACAGTCGAATCTCTGCTCGGCACATACACCAGATACGGTATCAAACGTATCTTCGAGATGCGCCTCGGCAATTTCACTCTGCGCCAGTTCTTTACTGGCTGACTCGAATGTCTCGCGTGGTCCGACAAATAAGACTCTTTGCCAATACATACTGGCTTTTCCGGCGGTCGCAGCTTGACCTTGACTGGCACCTGACTCGGCGATATCGGCACAGAGTTTTAATCCATTCTCGATTCGTTGCCAGGTTTTTTCGGAGACAGTGGTATCATTAACGCCACCATATAAAAGTAATTGTTCGAGAATTCCAGCCGCTTTTCCCAATTCTGGAAATCCTAAAGACCCGGCTGTGCCCTTGAATCTATGCGCGTGTTGAACGCATTCATCCAAACGAGATGTGTTACTCGGATCAACTTTCAATTCGGCTATGGACTGGGCAAGTTCGGCGACTTTGTCGGAAAGTCCTTTGGCGTATTCAGCGCGAGCAACACTTAGAGCACGCTCCACATCGAGCTTCTGGCGAAAGGCAATTAATTGATCCGCGAGTTCGGGATTACCAACCTCGGCTCGATTATCAAAAGAGGCATCAATTTCAGCAGACTCGACAACATCTTCATCGCGTGCCGAGCGGCCGGGTACCTGTCCGAAGGCCGGCAACCTCGTGTTGCTCATCCGCATTGCATCTTTACCGTAAGACTCGTGCAAAGGCCCAGCAGTGCTGCCAGCTGCGGCTGCAGAGCCGGCCTCCGGCAGTGGAGGCGTCAAGAGACCGGGCACGACATAGGCGGCGCCGGCATTTCCGGCATTAGCTGAAGAGCCACGCCCAGGTCGATCTGACGTAGATGATTGCGTCTCTACCGGTTTCATTTCTCTCTGCGTTGCATCAGGCTCGAATTGAGAAGTGGTGTCCGATTTACTATGCGCGCGGTCTATTTCGTCGCCGCTACCAATTTGACTGCCGGCCGATTTGGCTTCAGATTGCGGCTCGAGAGCAGGCGTCCAGCGTGGCAACAGACCTTCAAGCTGGTCGAGAAATAGCTCCGGCACGATCGGCTTCTGCAAAATTAAACTGACACGCAATATGCTGCGCAGTCGGTTGAATGTCTTCACGTCGCACCAGGTGCCGGACAAGAAGACGATCGGCATTTGATTGCCCGCTTCGCGCACTTTGGCGATCCAGGACATACCATCGCCGCCTGGCATTCGATAGTCAACAATCGCCAACGCCGGTTTCCTGTCTTTGAGCAGGACGTCGGCTTCGCTCATGGAGCGCGCTTCGAGCACTGTTATGCCGACGCTGCCAAGAATTGTCACCAGGAGCGAGCGAAAAATCGCATCGTCATCCAGGACAAGAACTGAACGGGGGCTGTCTGCGCTGTCGTAGTTCATTAACGATTCTCTATTCGTACTGCTCGTACGAACTCAATTGCTGTAAAAGCAATTATGCCGGAAATCGAACACAAAAAAATCTCAGCAACACCTCAAGAACTCAGATTAGTCTGATAATCAGACGAAATAGACAATTTATTTATCGGCGCCAATCTTAAGCCCAAAAATCAAGCCAGAGCGAAGGTCAGGGTACTGCTCTCCAAGCATTTCCGGGAAAGCCCTTGCATGAACTGCCAACGCGGCAATGGTCCCTGCTTCTAGGCGCTGCCAAGCACCATTTGGTGCGGTATCATGGCAATTTGTCGGGATATTTAAGTTTATATTCCTGCATCTGTGGAACATTTCTAGAGGGGTCCCCAGGTCCCGCCCAGAATGAAAGGTGGAAATCCGAGATAATCTTGGACCACCCAGATCGCTCAACAGAAAAGAATGAGAAGTCATGGAAAGCATCTGTCCGATTTGCAAGAAACCATATGACGGTGTCGTCTGCTCACAGTGCACTGTCACTGACCTCGACGTCAGCGGGCTGATGGCATCCGAAGGCTTGCAGGTAGAGAGCGACAATTCAGACGACGCGGCCACGGCGTTCTTGGTCGACCTCGTCTCCAACCGCAAGATCCCCATCACGACACCGCGCTGCAAAGTCGGTCGCGACGATTTGAACGACATCGTCATTAGTGGCGATCAATCGATTTCGCGCTTTCATTTTGTAATTACAAAGGAAAACAATCAGTATTTCGTCCAAGACGGAAAAAGTCGCCACGGTACTTTCCTGAACGGCAACCAAATCACTGCCCCTGAGCCGATTCACGATGGTGACGTGCTGAAGGTCGGCGTCTCCTTGTTCTGGTTCGTCATAGA
>CAJCHQ010001048.1 GCA_903970295.1 Bryobacterales bacterium | reverse complement strand
AACCGGAATCAGCATATTCATAAATGGTCGCGACCAGCATCGCAATAAAGAACTGGCACTGGAGATCTTGAAGGCGCGTTTGCTCGAACGAAAACGCGAAGCTGCGCATCAAGAGCAAAATCGCCACAAGTCTGCGCAAATCGGATTCGGTCATCGCTCCGGTAAGATTCGCACATACAATTTCATCAATTCATATGTGCTGGATCATCGCACTGGCAACCGCACTCATCGCATAGAGGAGGTAATGAAAGGCAAATTCGATCTGCTCAAATAAACTGAATAATACTAGCGGAAAAACGCAACTAGGCTACGCTGAACGACTTGTCCATTTGCCAATCACTTCGTTCAGCGAAGTCAACGTAATCGGCTTGGCAATGTAATCGTTGATACCGGCTTGGGTAAATTTCTCCCATTCATCGGGCATATCGTGTGCGCTGTAAGCAACTATGGGCACGTCGCGGCAAAGATTGTCGGACATCGCTCGAATAATTTTCGTGGCGCCAAAGCCGTCCAACCCAGGCATTTGCACGTCCATGAAAATCATTTTGAATCTTCTCTGCCGAGTCAATTCGATCGCTTCGTCCCCCGAGCCGACCAATTCTACCTCGTACCCGAGCCGCAGCAATTGCGCCTCGGTGACCATGCGCACGGTCGCATTGTCGTCTACCACAAGAATTTTGTCGGTCGAGTCACTGACCAGAGAAAGCGGTGTAACCGCAGGTCTGTCCGGCTGGTTCGGACTGGAAAGAGTGAGCGGAATGGCGAACGAAAATTTACTGCCGGTCTTAGGCGCGCTGGTCACTTCCATGCGTCCGCCCAGAAGTTCTACCAATTTCTTGGCGATCGAAACGCCTCGGCCTGGACCTTCACTGCTGGATGATGGCGATTCGTGTGAATAAACAGAGGGGTCAAAAATATCAGCCATTTGTTTTGCACTGAAACCGGACCCAGTATCGGTGATAGTGAAACGAACTATGGCCTGATCGCCGTTGATTTTATCCAGGGCTACATTGATAGCGATAGTACCGGTTTTGGTCACGTCATTGGCATAATCGACAAGATTGACCAGCACCTGCTGCACACGTAAGCGATCGCCGTAAACCAGAAAAGGTAGTTCCGGAGCGATTTCCAATTCGAAAGCGATGCCTTTTTCCTCAACTTTCATTTTCACCGGCTGCACAGCCGACATGATCGCTATGCGCAAATCGAATGCGGCTGGTTCCAGTCTGAATTCTTGATGCTCGAGTTTTTCGAAATCCAGGATGTCGTTGACCAGACCGAGAAGATGATGGCCACTCTGTTTGACGACTTCGATCAGAGCTCGCTGCGAATCGTCGGTTGATTTCTCGAGTGCCAATTCTGTGGCACCAACGATCGCAGTCAAGGGTGTGCGCAAATCATGACTGACTCTGGCAAGAAACTCGGACCGTGCACTGATCGCTTTGTTTGCCTGGTCCTGCGCACGCAACAGATCGGTCACCTGCGTATTCAGTCCTTTGTTCAGCAATTCCAGACGTTCGTAAGCCAAAACCTGCTGGGCCTGCAGCTGCCTTGACAGATTGGATTTATTGATCGCCTGCCGCAAGGACAAGCCACCTACCACGGTCAAAATCGCGACAGCAGCCAGACACAATGATTTGTATGTTTCATATGCGTCGACTTGCGTCTTGAGAAGAACATTTTCGGTATCTTCCATCTCTTTCAATTGCGCCCGAATTTTGTCCATCATCATGGCGCCGGTGCTCGATTTAGTGAGAGCGGTCACCTTGTCGGTGTCTTTTTTCTCGTAGGCCGCTAGCAGATTGCGCTCCCATTGCACTCTCTCGTTAATTAGTAACTGCAATCCCAAAAGCTGATTGATCTGCTCTGGCCGGCCGGCAAACAGCGCTCGTATAGTGTGTAATAACGTGTCGGTGGCGTCTTCAGAGAGATGGTACTGACGCAGAAAGGCGGGGTCACCCCCATTGATTACATAGCGGCGAGCGTAACTGCCTAGTTTCTGAGTGCTGACCTCGATATCCTGCAATTGTTCGATGACGTGATGCCCCTCTTCGACACGCTTTTCGGCTTTGTGGCTTTCTAGCCAAGAGCCAGCTAATGCAGCGCCATCGAGGGCAAAGACTGCAGTAGCGAAGATCGCCATCGCTGTTTGATTGTTCAAACCCATCGCTCTTACTATTTTATGATCCGAGGACCCATCAGATTTAGACGTCACCAACAAAAATAGAGTTCAACTCAACAATAAAGCATTTCCGACCGCTGAGTCCTATCCTTAATCTTTCCGCATCCAGGTGCTACTCCGGTTTGCGCATTCGGTAGCCAACTTTGTTGACCGTTTCGATTAAAGAGTCCTCGCCCTCCGTGTCGATTTTTTCCCGAATCCGACGAATCGACGACCGGACTGCGTCAGAGCCAGGTGATTCGTCTGTACGCCAGACCTGACTAATCAAGGCTTCGGCGCTGAAAAATTCGCCACAATGCCGCATCAAAAACTGCAGCAAAGCAAAATCAATGGGATTCATCCGCACCGGTTGGCCGTCCTTGGTGACCGAGTGGGACGAAAGATCGAGAACGATTTCACCGACTTTCAGCCGATTGTCCTGGACATCGGCTGGACGCCGCATCACGGCTCGCACTCTGGCGGATAGTTCTCGAGTGCTGAATGGTTTAGTGACATAATCGTCGGCGCCCGAGTCGAGACCGTGTTCTTTTTGCGCGATCGCAGTCTGCCCAGTCAACATAATCACCGGCGCTTGCCCGCGCTGAGCCCGATAGCGACGCAAAATCTCCAGACCATCAACAAGCGGCAAATTGATGTCGAGAATAATTACGTCATAAGATCCGGACAGAACTCGATCCAAGCCATCTTCACCATCGTTAGCCACTTCGACAATGTGCCTCTCCATAGTCAAGTATTTAGCCACTGTCGCTGACAGCTCTCGATCGTCTTCAACTAGAAGTATTTTCGCCATTTCTCATTTCTTCCGCGGATGACTGAAAACATAACATACGGCTGATAAAAATCTAGGCACGGCGATTCAGAGACGGAGGGCTTGGAGACTGCTAGCATGAACTTACAGTCTCGCGGATAGAGGTGAAGCCGTGTCATTAACCATGGCTAAGAAAATTACGATCCTGGTCTCTTTTCCTGTTTTGCTGGAAATCGCGATCGTGGGTGCTCTCTGCTATGTTCTCAACGAAGTCGAAGGGGCGCGCATACGAACCGCGCATGCGAATGAATTGGGCAACGCTCTTTACTCGATCTTGTCGATGGAGATTCAGCGCAGTTCAGTCGCGGTCGTGCGCAGAATCAGCACGAATCCCGGCAGCCCAGCGGAAGAGGATGCTTTCACGCCGAGAATAAATGCTCAAGTCGACAAGATTACCGCATTGACGACCGGTAATTCCGAAGAAGAAAAAACCTGGTCGATCGTGCTGAAATTGGTGTCCAAAGTGGACCACGAGTGGACCGGTGCGACTAAAGCTTACGATAGTGGCGACACGTTGGGCGCCACAATGTTGTGGAAAAAAGCAAGACGAGATCTCGATACGATGCTGAAAACAGCCAACGGTCTGGCAGACGAACAAGAGAAAGTACGCAACGAAAATCATCGTCAATTCGAAGCATACGCGGAACAGTTGAAGATATTGCTCACCGCAGCGATAGTCAGCAGCGCCGTTTTGGCGTTTGCCCTGGCACATACTTTCAACAAAAGCACGACCAATCGTCTCAACATATTGATGCAGAATGCCCTTCTCTTTTCCTCGGGCAAAACGCCTCATTCGGTTTTGAACGGAGACGACGAATTAGCACAACTAGATTGGATTTATCGCCGTCTGGATGCCGAATTAACGTCGATGCGCCAGAAAGAGCGGGCGATTCTAGATAACACTTCGGAAGTGATTTGCTCGATCGATCGCCGGCTCAAATTACAAGAAACCAATAAGGCAACTTTGAAGGTCTGGGGCTATCACGACAAAGATATTAAAGAGCAGTCGATCTTGAAAATGGTGGCACCGGAAGAAGCGAATTCAACCCACCAGAAACTGGTGGAAGCGATCACGGCAAAATCGGCAGTCAAATTCGAATCTAAAATGCTGAAACCGGACGGGACAGTAATCGACACTGATTGGTCAGCGATCTGGGCTGAAGATCAGCAAGCTCTCTTCTGCGTTATTCGCGACATAACCGAACGCAAAAAGCTGGAACAGTTGAAACAAGACTTTGTGGCCATGTTGAGCCACGATTTACGCACGCCGCTTTCTTCAGTGCTGGCATCGATTGAGCTGATTTCGTTGCCGGCTTTTGGCTTGAATGACGAAGCACAGTCCCAATTGGTCAAAGCCGAGAGAAACTTGCACGCGGCTATTTCATTAATCAACGAGCTTCTAGAGCTCGAAAAGATGGACTCCGGAGTCCTCTCACTGGAATACGAAGACGCGCACAGCCACCAGATCATCACGACCGCGGCAAACTCGGTAGAAGGGCTCTCTAAGACGCGCGAAGTTTCGATTGTAGTGCCGAATGAAGACATACAGCTGACTGTAGACGGCGAAAAAATGACACGCGTATTAGTCAATCTCTTAGGCAACGCCTTGAAATTTTCCCAACCCGGTCAAGAGATCGTGGTCAAGCAAGAAGTCGAAAAACAAAATTGGCGAGTCAGCGTAACCGACTCTGGTTCAGGCGTTCCCGCGGACAAACAAGAGATGATATTCGAACGTTTCCGCCAGATCGATCAGACAGATAAAGGTGAACGTGTAGGGACAGGCTTGGGACTTGCGATTTGTAAATCGATTGTCGAAGCCCATAGAGGAAAAATCGGAGTGATTTCTCAAGCCGGTGCTGGCAGTACCTTTTGGTTCGAGATTCCACTACAACGACCGGCCACTTGAAATATCTAGCGGTGCATTGCTGCTGGTGCCAACTGCGGCATCCACTCGGCGATATGTGAATGGGGTAACGACTTGGTTGGCGTCGGCGGATACTCGCGGGCCAACAAATTATCGAGCAAGTCGATGATCCTGTAGCGCGCAACAAACTGGCTCGCGCGCTGTTTCGAGCCAAACGAACGGTCCATCCGCTGCAACGCGAGTGATTCCAGAAACGTGACTACAGGGAGACCGCGCCAAAGCGGGGGCTCTATGCTGCGATATGGCGAGCATGATCGTTGCCTGCGAGCGCTGGATACCATCGCTCGAAGCATGATCGCAGTTGCTCATTCAGGACGGCAGTCCTCACCTGCAGAAGGCCATGTGCATGAGCCGGTCTCCACGCCATCTGCTGCCGCTTCACAAAACGCTTGCTAACCACCTGGTTGACCGCCGACTCGACGAAGCTCGACGTGATCGGCTCACCATGGCGGAAGCGGTCCCCGTAGTTCACGATAAAGCGCTGGTTGTTCTCGATGTAGCCGATGAACTCCTCCAGT
>CAJCHQ010001047.1 GCA_903970295.1 Bryobacterales bacterium | reverse complement strand
TAAGGGAGAAGCCTTTGTTGAACCCCTTTCGACCCACCTGTAGGTTCGACAAGCTGAGCGTAATGGTTATTAGACTTTCCGCAGCTGTAGTAGCTGGATGTATGTTGCAAGCTTGTGGGAATTTGCCTAACTACATGAAAGAGTCGGCAAGACAAGAAGACTCTGAACTCCAAGCGCTACACAATGATGTGATGAATCACGAATTTTTGCCGATTTCAAATCACAACCTCTTGCCGCCTGACATTACAAATTAGAGAAATGCTCATTGACTCAGCGGCAGAAGGCTCGGCTGCATTGCCCATGTCGCCGCTCCGCCTCTCGGCGGCAGCGCAAGCTGCTCGCCAGAGAGGCGGTTGTAAGTTCGGATTGGTCGGTCCTGGTTAGCGTGGTGGATGGGACATAAGCGCCCACGACTCTGCAAATCCATCAGCCATCAACTCATCCAGTCTCTTCACAAAGAACTGGACCTTGTCGGGGAACTGCTGTAGCAGTGGTTCAGCCAGACGATCAATTGTGAGCCTGAGCACGTCTGCTTCAAGGTTGCGACCCTGCCAGTGAAGTAGCGCCAATAGATCCACAGAAAGATCGAGTACTCGCAAACTATTTTCGCCGAATGTCTGACGAGTCGAATCCAGGCACTGCCTTGCTAAATGTTCTGCAGCATCAAGATCTCCAACAGCAATGTGTGCCCGGCCGAGCGCTGTGGCCAGATCGAAGTAAAGCAAGTCGTCTTTTTCGATATCTGTGTAACTCCAACCTGTAAGACCGGCACTCAAAGCGTCATCGAAATTCTCACGACCAAGTGCTTCCGACGCAACACTGCAGGAGCTTGCCACAAGCGCTGCTCTAGAAGTGACCTGGGCAGCCGATGGTAGTTGGCGATACTGATCTACAGCCTTTTGCAGAAATGCACTGGCCCTGTCAATCTCCCCGGATTGGGCAGTGCTCGCAGCCTGCCGCAAGAGGCTCATTACGAGTTTGGTTTGCTGCTTCGACAAGGGTGCCTCGGTGATGACGAATTCTGAGATTTTAACAGATTGAAGGAGTTGACTACTGGCTGGCCCTTAATGCGGCTACAAGTGCCAACGATTCCGCCTCTCGGCGACAGCGACGCTGTTCACCCGCGAGGCGGCCAATAGGGCAAGAACGAAAGAGACCTGCCGATAATCAGCGAGCCTCTTGATGACGGAGTCAGGCAGCCGGCTTCAGAAAGGTATCTCATCGTCATCATCCACCTGCGAGAAAGCTGAGTTCGCTCCGCAGAGCAGCACATCTGGGACACAGAATGGGCAATGATGTGAAGAGCGCACCATGCTCCAACCACGATTTGTAGCCTTGTATTCCAGGTCCTGAGAGAGGGACTTCCAGGCCAGCGGATCTCGGTCGCAGGATGTGGTCACGTGGTCGAAGAGCTGGCCACATATGTTGCAATCGATCATTACAATTACTTTGAGCATTGGTAGCCTCTGAGTGCGTTAGTCTAAGTCTGTAAGCTCCTTGAGAAAGCCGGCATCGACGATTTGGAGTTTTCGGGATTTGGCTCTCAGCAATGCCAGCGAGCAGAGGTTGTTGATCCTTCGCGGCACGCCCTGGCATGCTTGAAAGATGTGTTGCACTGCATCTTTCGAAAACGTGTCGGCAGCAAGGCCCGCTGTCGAAAGTCTCAGCAGAATGTAATCAGCCGTTTCGTCCTCGTCCAACCCTTCAAGACAATATCGATATGGAATTCTCTGTGAGAGCGCTTCGAAATCAGACGACTTCAGCCTGAGGCGCAGAGTTGGCTGCCCCAAGAAGATCACCGTCAAGGGCGACTCGCGGTCGTAGTTCGTATTTGTCATCAAGCGAAATTCTTGCAGCGTCACATCATCAAGCATGTGAGCTTCGTCAACGATGAGGACAATCTCCTTGCCGCTGGCGCTCAGGTTGTCCATTAGCCATTGGCTGACTTGCAAGACTACACGCGTTCGGAGATGGTTTGGCTGAATGCCAAGACTGTGAGCAAACCTCCGCATCACATTGACACTGCTCTGGTCTTGTCCAAGATACAAGGGTGAGTATTTGTGGCCGGGCAGCTCATCGGCGACCGATCGAACGGCTGTCGTCTTTCCCACGCCAGGTGGTCCTGTAACGAGAGCCATCGCCCTCTTGTGTATGGCCGATCGGATTAGCGCGCGCAACTCTTCCATTTGGTTGTGTTTGAAAAGATGCTCGCCGGCAACATTCTTGCCGAACGGATCTTCAGTTGCTTCAACTGCCACCGGCGGCGGCCCATCTTTTGTTTTCGTCATGTCAATTACCTCTTGTGTATTCTCGTTTCCTGTAATCGGCCCAGATAAAAGCTCAGATGTTTGCGTGCGCCCTTTTCGCCGATCGCCTTGGTCATGCACTGCTGAACAAATGCAGCATCAACCGGGCACAAGTGCTTGTAGCATTGAGAAAGTAAGCTCGTATCGGCGTCGGTAAGCGATCTTTGCAGACATTGCTCGACAACGTAAATAAATTCACGCTCGGTAAGCACGCCGTATCGACTGGTGTCTTCTGGTGGCTTTTCTCCTCGATATCTAGCCACCAGAGCAAGACGCAGCTGCTTGGAACAATCTAACACCTTGGGTTCCTCATCCTGTTTGCGCACCGGACGCTTTGAATAGTCGATATCTGCAGATGGCACGAAGAGTTCTGCCCTCTCCAAAAAGGCACCACTTTGCCAAATGTTTACTGCAGAAATATCGTCAAAGGGCCACCGGACTTGCAGTCTCTTCCCGGCCAGGTTCTGGCTGGCTTGATATCGCCTGCCATCGAGCCGGATCAAAGCAGTTTTTGTATCAACCGTCCGGCGGGTCCGCAACTGCATGCACCGGGCAATGTCTTCCTGGCTCAAGCGCTTGATTAACGCTTCCTCTCGCTGCCACCGCTCAAGTGGCGTCATCTTCAAGGTGCTGTGTTTGACTTTGTGATAGCACTCGTCCAGCCACGCCCAGAAGAACTCATTCAGCTCTTGTAGAGTTGTGATGCCGGCTTTCTTTGCCTCCTTGTAGAAGCGCATTTGTATAGTTAAGTAGTATCTTTCTTGCTTTCCCTTCCCCTCGGGCTGGTACTCCTCGCTGTGTTTCAAGCCAATTCCAAGATCTGTGCAGATGCTCTTCAAGTGGTTGGATCTGAATATGGGGCCATTGTCTGTATAAAGACAACCAGGGCGCCCTCTGGCTGTCAGTGCGGTTTTGAAGCAATCCAGCAAGTCCAGCAATTGTTCTGTCCAATAAAATTGCCCGTGAACGCAGAAACGTGAGGCGTCATCAATGCAGGTGATGAGCGTCGTTTGGCGTACTTCCCTTAAACCCAGTGGATCGGGCAAATAGAGACCATCGCTGCAATCCGACTGCCACGTCTGGTTGATGTGCTCTTTTTGAAAGTGCTGAAAAGTTCCGCGCTCCGAATAATTCTTGCTCTTTGTTGCTCCGACTCGGTTCAGATGGCGATTTAACGTGCTCGCCGAAATCTTCGAGATGTCGATGTTGGAAGTAAACTTCAGATGCATAAGGATGTCTTGAATGCTTCTAGTTCGCATTCTCTCTCTAAGACCTTTGGCTTCATCAAGGACGCTCTCGTCCAGAGCCTTCATCTGGCCGCGACTCTTGCTGGGCCGATTCGCAAGCTCATCAAGTCGTCCTCTCCGATATCGATTGAGCCAATTACGCAACGTTCTCTCGGCAATTCGCCAGGCTTTGCCATCCGGCGTTGTATAAATCTTTGCCAGAACCTCCTGGCGCAGCCTCGCTTTTTCTGCGCCATCAAGCTTGTCGTCCAGAAGTGGGGCAATTACCTCAAATCTGAACTGAGCCCACGCTTGTCGCCGTTCGTCATCCACCTGCTGGCCCTCGCAACCAAGACCCGGCAAGTGTAAATGCACCTAGATGATCACTAGTTCAAAACTCTGTGTAATTGGCAACTGCACCCAGGTGCCCGTTAATACATCTTCACGGGACTCCACTCTCGTCAAAAAATATGCACGCAATCGATACCACTGCTGCTTGCCTCGCCCAAGCAACCGGTCGGCAACACATGTGGCAAATGACAGCCCGTCAAGCATGCTGCCCTTCTCTTCGCTGGCCGCTTTGTAGCTGTTTGGATTCTCTACCTGGCTTTCGGCAGGCAAAGTCTCCACTTCCCGGCCTCGCTTCTTTTCCTGCACCACCTCCTTTTGCAACTGCGTCAACAGTCCCTCAATACGATTGCATAGGAAATTCACCCAATAGAAAACGGTGCTGCGGACTGGCCGGCACCGCTGTTCTCCCTCTTCATCGATTGGCCGTATTTGCCTTTCTAGCAGAAGCTTCTTGTACGATTCTTCCCCCCTAATATCCACCTCTGGCTCGGCCAGCTCAATATCAGAAAGATCAATGCTCACATCCCAATACGACATCTCGTGCCGGGCATATGCCTCAACCCCTGCGGCAATGACCTCCGCGGTAAATCGGCAGTAAGGTACCAGCCATCCATACGGGCACGATGCGGTCTTCCCGCACCGCCGGCACCGGAATCGGACAATCTGCACAAGGAAACTCAGACCCCAATAAATTACCTGCCTGGCATAGCTGCCATTTCTCCGCAGAGGCTCCTTCAGCCGGCAGTCCGGAAACAGGCATTGCTCCGGCCGTGGGATCTCAACTTTGCCGCCCTGCTTAATAAATTCGACGACACTCCTTGAGTTCTTCAATGGAATTGGTAGGATAGTCATTAGTTCGCCCTCCGGATTGGTTTTTTGCAATTTCAATCATTGGGCGAACTACCCTTTTTGTCTAGCTGTTACATTCTATTGTTCTTACATGCCAGCTTTCGGCAAATTCTCGTGCATGGCCGACGGAAATTCCTAGTGGCTGATCACAGTTAGCAAACTGATACCACTGTTACTGGTTGCAAACAGAAAATTGCCAAATAATTCGCCACGTCACACCGAGTCGAAACAGAGCAGCGTGTCTACTGCCTCATTCGACGCAATTCATATCGGCATAATCAGGTCATCTAGAGCTACAGGCTTTTGAGAAAAGCTAGAAGCTGATCATCTGGACGATATAAGCCGGCCTGACTTCCGGGCATTGTCGTCTTAGCAAGCATCTTCTCCTTCAGTGCCAAATTTGCATGAAGATAGACTTGTGTCGTTTCCACCGATTCGTGACCGAGCCAGAGTG
Organism: Bryobacterales bacterium; assembly: GCA_903970295.1. The sequence goes on along the minus strand of CAJCHQ010001047.1, from coordinate 255 downwards.
CGATTACTGAGGGGTCGACGCCTTCTTGCAGCAGATCCATCGCTGTCGTGTGTCTCCTATCTCTATCAAGAGATAGGGCAGAGGATTTTTTGGTTAGCGATCGCGGCTGCGGAGGCATAACGGAGCCGATCAGGATCAGCCCGCGAGCGGTAACTGAAAAACCATTTGTGCTAAGCCGCTCCGCAGGCGGTGACCGCTATGGGCGTTAAATGACCACAGCGATGATTTCTGCTGTCCAGCACGGGGCCCGCGCAA
>CAJCHQ010001046.1 GCA_903970295.1 Bryobacterales bacterium | reverse complement strand
GATTGCAGAAACTAGACCAGCTGCAGTCAGCCCGCTCAACCAGGTGTCTGTATCGTTGAACCAGAATAATGTCGGCGGTGATAGCCAGAAAAATGCAGGCGCTTCTAATCTGGCATTATGCAAGAAAATGTGTGCAGGGCTTATGCCTTCGGCACCAATCAACCCAATAACCTGGCAGAGCCAGGAATAAAAGGCGATCACGAATATCAGCCCAAGCGCCCGAAGACAAAGCCAGGCCGATAAATTGAATGACGGCGGCGAACCGTTAGCATCGGGCACCATGATTGTGGGAATATGATTCAGGTTAACAGTACATTGACGGGACCCGTACATTATCCTCTAACTGGAACAACTCTGTGGATACATCCGAGAACCAGAGAACGTTTTATTCTTCATTTTGGCAACCATGCTAAACGCCGATAATACAAGCAGAATCAAGTCATGGTGGCATTGGCGCACTGCCTGCACAAATTTGTTCATCGCTTTCTTCATCTATAACTCGGTCGTTCATTTGCTGCCTTATGGTGTGGCGCGCAACTCCCTGTTGCAGCCGATCAAACCGGTGGTCGAAGGGTCAGGTCTCTGGCATAACTTTCGCACTTTTTCTCCACAGCCGCCCCAGTCTAATCAATACCTATCAGCTCTGATCAGCTTCGATGACGGGACATCATCGCTCTGGCAATACCCGGATCTCGAGCATTTCGACTCGCTCCTAGCATGGGCTCAAGCCGATCGCTACCGAATTTTCTGGACTCACTATCTGCACAGCAGAAAAGCGCTTTATCCTGATTTCGCCAGTTACCTAGGCTCGCAGCTAATCGCCGGCAACAAGCGACCGAGTGCATTGCGATTGGTTCGCCGCACTGTTTACACCGCCCTGCTGAATCCAGTCAACGGCAAGATCGAAAGACAACCGCTGTCGCGCCAAGATACTCTCTACGAATGCACTTTTGCCTTCCAGCCACAGAAGCTAGCGGTGCCAAAATGATTGAACTGAAACAATTAGCCGGCATCTGGCACCGTATTTGGTTCAGCCCTGTATCGCCGGCTCCGTTTTGTCTCTTTCGCATTTGCTTCGGTGCAATCGCCGCCTTGACTGCAGGGGAATGGTTGCTTTCGAGTCACGATCTTTTTGCTGCCGGCGCTATGACATCCATGTCCACAGTCAGGAGCATGTACCCGGACAAATTGACTGTGTTTTGGTGGCTGTATCCGTCGGCTCAGGTTGTTAATTGTTTGCTTTTGCTGTTGTTTTTGTCCGCGCTCTCTCTCATGCTGGGTTTCAAAACTCGCTTGAGCGCTTTTCTGGTCTGGTTTCTTTTGGTCAGTTTCAGTAACCGCAATCCATTGATTCTCAACTGCGGTGATGATTTCATTCGCATCGCCGCATTGCTGGTATTTCTTGGTCCGGCCGGTAAGATGTATGCTCTCGATCGCTTATTTGCGCTGTCGAAGCAGCCATCCTCGGCCCAAACTGTGCTTTGTCCGCCGTGGGCCCAGCGCCTTCTGCAATTGCAAACCGGGTTGATTTACGCCTGGTCCTTTTTATACAAATATGGCGAGTCCTGGTGGAATGGCACGGCGATCTATTACGCCATGCACGTCAAATCCTACGCACCATTTATCAATGCCGATTTGTTCGACAATTTGTGGGCGGGACGATTACTTTGTTTTCTCACTCTCGCCCTCGAGTTTTCTCTGTTCACCCTGATCTGGGTGAAAGAGTTGCGCCCATGGGTGCTTCTCGCTGGATTGCTCCTCCATGTATCGCTTTTGTTGACGATGAGCTTTCCCTTCCTGCAGCTAATCATGATCGCGTCCTATCTCAATTTCGTCGAGCCTGAGACGATCCAGGCAATCATAAGCGCATTCGGACGCGTCCTTTTGCCGCCCAGAAAGGGCGTTTTTGCCGGAGCGGTCGAAGGCAAATCAGGGGCCTCTAGCCCAACTGAATAAAAGCTGAAATAAATTTCACAATGTAACACTCGTGTAACTCTCGCCTTGTATTGTCACTCGAGTATCAACAAACTCAAGTTGATGCTGGCAGCCGGGAAAACTTACTACGATTACTGCTATCGCCGCCGGCTGAAACATAGTCATTTGACTTCGAGCCCGAATTGATTGGACCGTTGGTCTGATTGTTTCGAGGCGCGCGGTGTCCGACTTTCCCTGTCCCGCGCCGTGTAGCGCAATTTAGTAGTGGAGCGTTGTTATGAAGAGAAAAATGCGCCGAAACCGAGGAGCTGTTCTGGGCTTAGTTGCCGCGTGCACGCTCATTTTTGCAGTACTAGGTATTGCTTTTTTCTTTCTCGCCAAGATTTTTGGCGGTGGACGAGAGGTTGCCCACACCACTGATTCAGGCGTTCTCAATGTCTGCAAACAGGCGATGCAGAACCCGGGAGTATCTGCTGCCGGAACCGACTTTGCTTTCGATGGTATACCGGCCGGAGCACCCATCACCCTCTACTCATACAACAAGTGCGTGGCGCAAGCGATCATGGTGGCGCTCAATTCCCAAATTGAAGGGACAGCCACCAGTGGCACCAACGCCGCCGCTGTTCTAGCTCAATTACAGACAAAAGTAGCCCAGCCTCTACGCAACGAACTGATGGGCGGCAGCGGCGGCAGCTTCAACTACCAGGCTGCATTCTCTGCACTCGCCAGTCTCAACAACACTCGCATGAGCGGCAACAATACTATCCAGGCTCCTAACTACGCCGCCTCTTTCATGCGCGGCGGGACGAGCAATTTGTCGACGCCGGCTTCCAGCAATTTGTATTTCACCGATGCGCAATTGAGCGGTTCTGCCCTTTCTCAACTGCCTTTCAACACGGCTTCTACCTTCAAGCCGACCGCTCCTAATGCCACCAGCTACGTGCAGGGTTACAAACCGATCTCAATCACCGTGCCGTCTGTGGGCGCACTCTCGTTCATGACTGTGCCGGTCTTTCCTCAGCAGTCTCCTCACCTCGTCAGCGGTGCCGATTTCAATAACTCAAGCGTCGCTCCAGATCCATATGTTTTGCCGAACGCGATGAAAGTCAATTCGCAAACTCTCGACTCCACGGCTCAGGTCTTCGGTGGTGCAGTCGCTTGCGCCATCGTCGGAGCCGTCGACCAGGGTTATAGCGCCCAGATTCCTGGCGGTTACATCGAAATTTTCAACCGCCCCGGCCAGAAGTTGAGTGGTTTCGTACCCAACGACATGAGCAACAACATTTTCAACAATGAGATGTTCGGCACCCCCGGTGTGTCCTTGACGGTCGTTCCCAGTGGCAATGGCGGTCCCGGCACGGCGATCTTCTCTAACGCTCCTTCAGTC